>JBDTPR010000170.1:0-11030 GCA_039932635.1 Candidatus Solibacter sp. | reverse complement strand
GCTCGCGCTCGATCACGGTGTGGACGGCGTAATCGTGAGCAATCACGGCGGCCGCGCCACCGAGACGGGACGCGGCACGATGGACATTTTGCCCGAGGTGGTGGACGCTGTGGCCGGCAAGATTCCAGTGTTCGTGGATGGCGGCTTTCGACGCGGCTCGGACGTGCTGAAGGCGCTGGCCATCGGCGCGCGCGCGGTGGGCATTGGACGGCCGTACATATGGGGCCTCGCGGCCTACGGTCAGGAGGGCGTGGAGCGCGTGTTGGAAATTCTGCGCGCGGAACTGAACCTCACCATGCGGCAATGCGGCATTGCGTCGGTGGGTCAGGTCACTCGTGCTTCCGTGCTGCGCGCGGGCGCGAAGCTGTAGCGGCGCCGCTTCAATGGCATACTGGAATTCTGCCTGGTGAGTTTGCCCGGGCTCCGATATGGATGCATTGACGCTGCACCGTCTTCATTTTGCTTTCACAATCACCTTTCATTATTTGTTTCCCCAATTGACCATGGGTCTGGCGCTGTTGATCCTGGTGCTCAAGACCATGGCGCTGCGCACCGGCAACCCACACTACGCGGATTCGGCGCGATTCTGGGCCAAGATCTTCGCCGTCAACTTCGCCATGGGCGTGGTCACCGGCATTCCCATGGAATTTCAGTTCGGCACCAACTGGTCGAGATTTTCAAAAGCGGCGGGAGGAGTGATCGGACAGACGCTGGCGATGGAAGGCGTCTTCTCGTTCTTCCTGGAATCCAGCTTCCTGGGCGTCTTCCTGTTCGGCGAAAAACGGCTCGGGCCGAAAGCGCATTGGTTCGCCGCCTTCCTGGTGTTTCTGGGCTCGTGGCTGTCGGGCTTTTTCATCATCGCGACGGATGCTTGGATGCAACATCCGGTGGGCTACAAAATCGGCGCCGACGGGCAAATTCTACTCACGAGTTTCTCCGCGCTTTTCACCAATCCCTGGCTCTTCTGGCAGTATCTGCACAACATGATCGGGAGCGTGGTGACTGGGAGTTTCGTGATGACGTCGGTGGGAGCGTTCTACCTGCTCTCGCGCGAGCACGAGGCGTATGGCCGCACGTTTGTGCGCGTCGGTGTGATCGCCGGGACCGCGTCGGCATTCCTGATGGCGTTTCCCACGGGCGACGGGCAGGGGAAGAATATCGCGTTCCATCAACCCGTCACGCTAGCCGCGATGGAGGGCCTGTTCGATACCGAGCAGGGCGCGCCCCTGGCGATTCTGGGGCAGCCCGACGTCGAAAAGCAGCGGCTGGACAATCCCCTGACAGTACCCAACGCTCTCAGCTTTCTGACCTACCAGCGCTGGAAGGCCGAAGTGCGCGGGCTCAACGCATTTCCGAAAGACACCTGGCCGGACAATATCCCGCTGCTGTATTACAGCTATCACATCATGGTGGGCCTCGGCACCATCTTCACCGGAGTCATGGCGCTGGCGGCATTCGGACTCTGGCGCGGCTGGTTGTACCGCATGCGCGCCATGCTATGGGTGCTCATGCTGATGCTGCCCTTCCCCTATATCGCGACCACGGCGGGGTGGATCACCGCGGAGTTGGGGCGCCAGCCGTGGCTGATCTACGGTGTGATGCGCACGGCTGCGGGAGTCTCGCCGCACGTGTCGCCGGGCAACGTGCTGTTCACGCTGATCGGTTTCATGGGGATGTACACGGTGCTGGGAATCCTGTTCCTGTTTCTGCTGCGCCGCGAAATTGAAGAAGGGCCCGGCCACGTGGATTCGGTCCACGACCTTCCGGCGCAGACGGGCTACTGACATGGAGACCACATGGTTTTGCCTGGTTGCGCTGATGCTCGGCGTGTACGTGGTGCTCGACGGCTTCGACCTGGGCGCCGGGGTGGCACACCTGCTGGTGGCGCGGACGGACGAGGAGCGGCGCGCCGTGCTGCGTTCGATCGGCCCGGTGTGGGACGGCAATGAAGTCTGGCTCCTGGCCGCGGGCGGCACGCTGTATTTCGCGTTCCCGGCGCTCTACGCGTCGAGCTTCAGCGGCTTCTACCTGCCGCTGATGATCGTGCTGTGGCTGCTGATTCTGCGCGGCATTGCCATCGAGTTCCGCAATCATATCGACAGCCTGGTGTGGCATCCGCTCTGGGATGTGGTGTTCGCAGCGTCGAGCGGGCTGCTGGCGATCTTCTTCGGCGCGGCATTGGGGAATGTGGTGCGCGGAGTGCCCCTGGATCGGGCGGGCGAATTCTTCCTGCCGCTGTGGACGGATTTCCAGGCGGGTCCGCAGGCGGGCATTCTCGATTGGTACACCATCCTGGTAGCGGTGGCGGCGCTGCTCACGCTGACGGTGCACGGCGCATTGTGGCTGGCGCTCAAGAATCATGGAGCGGTGCAGGGCCGCGCGCGAGTGCTGGCCTCGCTGCTGTGGTGGGCTGTGCTGGCAGCGGTGGTGGCGATCACGCTGACCAGTTTCCGCGTACAGCCGCATCTAAGGGAAAGCTACGCCGCGCGTCCGTGGCAATATGTATTCCCGCTCTGCGCGCTGGCCGGGTTCGGCGGAATCAAAGTGATGAACGCGGCAGGACGTGAACTGGAGGCGTTCCTTTCGTCGGGCGCGTTCATTCTCGGGATGCTGACATCGGTGGCCGCGGGACTTTATCCCTTCGTGCTGCCCGCGAGCACGGATCCGCAACTCTCGCTGACGGTCTACAATGCGGCGGCGGGGCGCTACGGGTTGGAAGTGGGGCTGATGTGGTTCATCCCGGGAATGCTGCTGACGACGGCGTACTTCGTCTATACGTATCGAAGCTTCTCTGGCAAGGTGTGATGCCCCACCAACACATGCCGCGCGCTACTATGAGGGCGATGTTTACCCGTCCGACCCGCCGGGCTGTTGTCCTCGGCGCGGCTGGTATCCCATTCGCCCTGCGCGGCGCCCTTTCCGCGGCCGATAA
Organism: Candidatus Solibacter sp.; assembly: GCA_039932635.1. Classification (GTDB taxonomy): domain Bacteria; phylum Acidobacteriota; class Terriglobia; order Bryobacterales; family Bryobacteraceae; genus Solibacter. The sequence continues at coordinate 8,098 of JBDTPR010000170.1, read as the reverse complement.
CTGGCTGCTCACCGATCGACAGGAGCTTGAAGCGGCCAAACTCAAAGCCGCCAAAATCCCGTCGGCCAAGGGCGCGCTCGACGACGTGCTGCGCAGCGCTCGCCAGGCGCTAACTGCCAAAATCGAACTGCCGGATCGCGGCGGGCAGTGGCCCCACTGGTATAGCTGCAAGCGCGATGGCGTCAAACTGGAAACGGTCTCGCCGACCCTCCACCGCTGTCCCAAGTGCAGCGCCGAATATACCGGCGAGCCCTACGATTCCGTCGTGCTGTACGGCGTGCACAGCGCGTATGCGCGCGCCATCCGCGACCTGGGCCTTGCCTTCCGCTTCACCGGCGACGCGGCATTTGCCCGGCGCGCAGGTGACATCCTCTCGGCGTACGCGGCCAAGTACACGACCTACAAACGGCACAACACGGCGGGCGAGGACAAGATCGGCGGCGGGCGCATCATGGCGCAGACGCTGGACGAAAGCGTGTGGCTGATTCCCGCGGCCTGGGGCTATTGCCTGGTGCGCGAAACGCTGGCTGCGCCGCAGCGGGAGCGCATCGAAAACGATCTGCTGGTGGCGGCCGCGGAAGTAATCCGCGACCACCGCATGAGCATTCACAATATCCAGTGCTGGAAAAATAGCGCGGTGGGCTGCGCGGGTTTCGCCGCCGGACGCGAGGACCTGATCCACGACGCGATCGATAACGCGGACCGCGGTTTCCGTGTGCAGATTGCCAAGGGCGTGACCGATGACGGCCTCTGGTACGAGGGCTCGCTGGGGTATCACTCCTACACCATGGACGCCCTATGGCCGTTGGCAGAAGCGGCGCGGCGCGCGGGCACCGATCTTTACACCGACCGCATGCGCTCCTTGTGGGACGCACCCCTGGCGCTGGCATTCCCGAATGGCGACCCGCCCGGCTTCAACGACAACGGCGGTTCCAACTTGACGCGCCTCGGCAACCTCTACGAGCTGGGCTACGCGCGCTGGCAGCGGGCGGAGTATGGCCGCGTGGCGGCGCGCAGTCCGCGGCGCAATCTTCAAGCCCTGCTGTATGGCGCGGAGAACGTGCCGGATGGCCCGATGGTCCCGGAGGAGAGCCGCTTACTGAAAGCCTCGGGTTTCGCCATGCTTCGATCGCCGAACGCGGTGGCGGCGATGCGCTTCGGCATGCACGGCGGCGGCCATGGCCATCCCGACAAACTGAATTTGGTGACGTGGGGTTCGGGGCGCATGTGGGGGCTCGACCCAGGGTCGATCAACTACGGCGTGCCCCTGCATAAGGAGTGGTACCGCAGCACGATCGCCCACAATACCGTGTCGGTGGATGGCGGGGTGCAGGCCGAAAAGGACGGGCGCGCCGTCGAGTGGAAAGCCTCGGGCGGCGAGACCACGATCGCTGCGTCTGCCGACGCGGCCTATCCCGGCGTGCAGTTGACGCGCACGGTGACCGTCCACGGCAAGAGCATCGACGACACCTTCGAATGCGCCTCCGATGTGCCGCACGTGTACGATTGGGCATTTCACGCGCCCGGCAAATTGACCACTTCGGTAGACCTGAGGTCCGGTCTGAAGCGACTCGGTGAGACCAACGGGTATCAGCACATTGAAGAGCTGCGATCGGGTAACGTTATGGGTGTGTGCTTGGTGCGTTGGGAGGCGGAGGGCGCGAGTCTCAGCCTGTGCATCGAAGGCGCGGAAGGCACCGAGGTCTTCACAGGAGTCGGGCCAGGGAAGAATCCCGCGGAACGTATACCGATGGTTATCGTTCGTCGCCGCGCCGCTCGTGCGACATTTAAAGTGAGCCACGAATTTGCCTGACCAGGGCCTCTTTACACAATGTTACGCTAAGGTCTAATAAGTTCTCTAACTCTTTGATATAAAATAGTGATTTAGGCATCCCTCATGTCGGCATCTCCAAACACGCCGTGGATTCACCCCGAGGAGCCGCTTAACCTCCCCGTCCAAGCGCCTCAGGAGCCGCCAAAACCGCGCATCTGGCCGTATATTGTGGCCACCGCGTTGGTGGTGCTGGCCGCCGCGTGGTACCTGCGTCCGCAGCCGAAGAAGACCGCCGGCGCATCGGTATCGACGGTGAAAGTGGCCCGCGGTGTGATTCAGCGGACGCGGCGCATCAGCGGTTCCATCGGCGCCGGGCGCTTCATCAACATCGGCGCTCCGGTATTGCAAGCTCCAGACACGGGGCGTGGGTTGACTCTGGTCTTCCTGGCGGAATCTGGCAAGCGCGTGAGGAAGGGCGATTTGATCGCCCAGATCGATGCGCAGGATATCCAGGACCATCTGGTGGATGTAGACTCGAACATCTCGCAAGCCAAATTGGATATCGCGCGCCGCAAGGCGCAACTCGTCGCGCAGATGGAAGGCCTGAAGCAGCGCCTGCGGGTAGCGAAAGCGACCATGGACCGGGCGGCGATCGATGCGCGCACCATTCCCATCCGCAACGTGATCACGCAGGAGATGTTGCGCCTCGCGGCGGATGAATACAAGGAAGCGTACGAAGAAGCAATCAACCAGATTCCGCTGACGGAAGAACGTCAGTTGGCGGACATCAAGCTTTATGAATTGAACTACGAACACGATATCCGGCACCGTGAGCGCCACCAGCGGGATTTTGACAATTGCAGCATTAAGTCGCCAATGAACGGCATGGTGGTCATGCAGACCACCTATCGCGGCGGTCAGATGAATCAGATTAAGGTGGGCGACCGGCTTTCTCCGGGGCAGCCCTTCATGCGCGTCGTAGATCCCAAGAGCATGCTGCTGGATGGCGCAATGAGCCAGGTGGAAAGCGAAATGATCCGCCTGAATCAGAAGGCCACAGTCCGCTTCGACGCGTTCCCGGAGATTGTCGTGCGAGGGCACGTGAAATCCGTCGGTGCACTGGCTGTGGGCGGGCGCCGGTTGAATTTTAACGTGCGCGGCGTCCCGGTGCGTCTGGCGATCGAAACCGTGGATCCGCGAATCATCCCCGATCTTTCGGCTAGCGCCGATGTGGAAGTGGCGGGGTCGGCGGACGGCGTGCTGGTTCCCCTGGAAGCAGTACACGGCAGCGGCGGCAAGACGCTGGTGTACGTCAAGCAGGGCGAAGGCTTTGTGGCGCGCGAAGTTGAAATCGGCGGCAGCAGCAATACCCACGCGGCGATCCTGTCTGGCATTCAGGAAGGCGACGAAGTGGCGCTACAGCCTGCCATCGCCGCTGCCGTCATTCACTAATCGATCGCTTTATCCTCCACCGGGCCAAATTTCTTCAGCAGTTCGCGGATCTTGGCGCCGTCGCCCACCGCGATGATCTGCACGTTGTCGTAGGGCACATACTTCCTGGCCACGCGCATCACGTCGGCGGCAGTGACGGCCATGGTTTTTTCACAGTACGTGTCCCAGTAATCCTCGGGGAGTCCGAAATTCCCGCTGCTGCATCCAGCGCTGCAATTAAGCTTAGTACACGTCATCAGGCAACTGGCGTGAACATGTTGTCGACAACCCGCCTGTGTTACCCTTTTTGGATTATCTGCAAGTGGGCTCGTGCAAATGGATGCTGCCGGCTCGCGCACGCGACCTGTCTGATTCGATCACTTGCGAACCTCTGAGGGAATGTTATGAGTGTTGGGCGATTAGTGATGTGCCTGGTTCTGTTATTAACTCCGGCAGCCGTGGCGCAAACCACGGATGCGGCGACCAGGGACCTTATCGAGCGGCTGTTACAACGAATCGACACGTTGGAAAAACGCGTGTCGCAACTGGAGAATCCGGGGACGCCTGCCGCGGCGGCAGTAACAGCGCCGAAGGCGGCCGAAGTCCAGACGGCCCCGGCAGCGCACGCGCACGATACCGCGCCGATGCCGGACGCGGCGCAGCCAAACTATCCGGCGCTGCGCCTTGCCGGTTTCAGCGACGTGAATTTCGCGGCCACCAATCTGCACGGCCCCTCGGGCGGCTTCGGCACGCAGACTTTGCTGGGGCCGCACTCCGGCTTCCAGGAAGGGCAGTTTGCGCTGCACTTGAGCGCCGCCCTCTCGCCCAAGGTGAGCGTCTTCGGCGAATTGAGCGTGACAGCACGAGCCGACGCCGGGACCGGTACCCCTGCGGCTACGGGCTTCAACGCGGAGTTGGAACGGCTGATCGTGCGCTACGACGTGAATGATTATTTCAAAGTGTCCTTCGGCCGCTATCACACGCCGATCAACTACTGGAACACCGCGTACCATCACGGGCAATGGCTGCAAACCACGGCGAGCCGCCCGGAGATGACGCAGTTTGGCGGCAGCTTCATTCCGGTGCACTTCATCGGCATGCTGGCGGAGGGAGCGGTGCCGGCGGGCGGGTTGAATCTGAATTACAACGTCGGACTGGGCAATGGGCGCGGCCAGGTGATCAGCCGCGGCGGAGACATCGGCGATATCAACAACAATCGCGCGTGGCTGGTCAACGGCTTCATCAAGCCCGATAAATTGTACGGGCTCCAGGTGGGCGGGTCGGTGTACCGCGACCTGATCAATCCGCAGACCGGTGCGCCGGCGCGCGAGTGGATTCAATCCGGGCATATCGTCTGGCAGAAGGAGACGCCGGAAGTGATCGCGGAGTTTGCCAACGTCACTCACCAGCCGGTCAACGGCAGTCCGTCGGTCAACAGTCAGGCGTTCTACGTGCAGACGGCCTACCGCCTGCCTGGCGAAGCCAAGTTGTGGAAGCCCTATTACCGCTTCGAATACATGCATATTCCGCAGGCGGACGCGATCTTCCGCGCGGTGCCGAGCTTCGCGGGTTCGACGGTGGGTGTGCGCTACGACATATCGAGCTTCGCCGCGTTCAAGATGGAATTCCGTAATTATAGCCGCAGGAATCTGCCCTCGATTTACGGCGCCTTCCTGCAGACTAGCTTTACCTTCTAGGCGCGACATGCGGACACCTGGGAGACTCTATTCGCGGCGCGAGATGGTGGCGGCGGGCCTGTGCGCGGGCGGACTGCGGGCGGCCACGGCCGGTGACGGCGATATTGCGATCGTGGTGCGGCCGGATGTGCCGGTGGACAATCTGACTTTCGCCGAGTTGCGCCGCCTGATGCTCGGCGACCGCCAGTTCTGGGCCTCGAATTTGAAAGTGACGCTGCTGGTGCGGGCGCCGGGAGCGCGCGAACGCGACATCGTCTTGAAGATGATTTACCAGATGTCCGAGGCGCAATTCCGGCAGTACTGGATCGCCAAGGTATTCCGCGCCGAGGCGGCGGCTGGCCCGAGAATCGTTTACTCCAACGAGACGGCGGCGGAACTCGCCTCGGCGATTCCGGGCGCGGTGGCATTTGTGGACGCCACGCAGGTACCCAAGGGGTTGAAGGTGCTCAAAATCAACGGGGTGCGTCCCGGCGACAAGGCTTATCCTCTGCGATGATATCCTCTGCGATGATTGAATGATGGGCCCGGGTACGTTACACTCTTGGCCAAACCCTGGGCGGCTGTTGGGCGATTGATGTGATCGGCAAAACCATTTCCCATTACCGGATAATTTCCACGCTCGGCAGCGGCGGTATGGGCGTGGTTTATCAGGCGGAAGATTCCCGGCTGGGGCGCACCGTCGCGGTAAAGTTTCTGCCCGAATCGATGGCTGCCGACCGCGCCGCGGTAGAGCGTTTCCAGCGCGAGGCGCGCGCCGTGTCCGCGCTGAACCATCCCAACATCTGCACCCTCTACGATATCGATCGCGATGGAGACCTCCCTTTCCTGGTGATGGAGCACCTGGAAGGGGACACCCTGAAAGACAGGATCGGCGACACGCCGCTGAGTCTCGACGACTTCCTGGACCTGGCCATTCAGATTGCGGACGGACTGGATGCCGCGCACATTAAGGGCGTGGTGCATCGCGATATCAAGCCGGCGAACATCTTCGTCACCACTCGCGGGCAGATCAAGATCATGGATTTCGGCCTGGCGAAGGTGACGCAAGGCATGCACGCCGACAGTACCGGCAGCCTCTCGCAAGCGCCCACCGCGGCCTTCGACGCGCTACTGACGCACCCCGGGTCCACCATGGGCACCGTGGCGTATATGTCGCCGGAGCAGGCGAAGGGCGAAGATTTGGATTTGCGCACAGACCTGTTCTCATTCGGCGTGGTGCTGTATGAGATGGCCACGGCGCGCTCGCCCTTCCACGGAAATACCGTGGCGCTGACCTTCGTCTCTATTCTGCATCAGACGCCTGTGAGCCCGGCGCAGCTGCGGCCGGACCTCCCTGAGGAGATCGAGCGAATCATTCTCAAGGCGCTGGAGAAGGGCCGCGAGCTGCGTTACCAATCGGCGGCGGAAATGCGGGCGGACTTGAAACGGATGCGGCGCGATTCGAGCATCAGCCGGATTTCGGCGGCCAGCCCAGTGGCGGAGAGTCGCGGGCCGGCGCCGGCGGGCATGATCCCGCGGCCGCCGAGCGGCAAGCAATCGGCTGCCACGCCCGCCGTGGAAACTCCCTCGACGCCCCCGCAGGCTGCGGTACCGGCGCCTTCGGGCACATCGCCCGTGGCGGCCGGAGTGCGCGATTGGCGGACCCTCGGCATGGTGTTGGGCGCTGTGGTGTTGCTGGCTGCGGCGCTGGCCTACTATTTCACGCGCGATAGCGGGATGGAGTCGCTGGCCGTGCTCCCCTTCGTCAATGTGGGCGGCGACCCGTCCACAGAGTATTTGAGCGACGGCATCAGCGAGAGCATCATCAACAACCTTTCGCAATTGCCCAAGTTCTCCGTGCGAAGCTTCAGTTCTGTGGCGCGCTACAGGGGCAAGGACGTGAGTCCGGCGGCGGCGGGTAAGGAACTGAATGTGCAAACTGTGCTTACCGGCCGGTTGGTGAAGCGCGGCGATGACTTTGCCATCTCTACGGAATTGATCGATGTCCGCAACGACCGGCAGATATGGGGCAGCCAGTATACCCGCAAAATGCCCGACATGATGGCGATGCAGCAGCAGATTTCCAGTGAGATTTCGGAGAAGCTGCAGCTGCGCCTGAGCGGCGAGCAGAAGCAGCGCATGACGAAGAATGCCACGCAGGACACCGAAGCCTACCAGATGTATCTGCAGGGTCGCTATTTCTGGAATAAACGCACGCTCGAAGGCGTACAACAGAGTTTGGATTTCTTCCAGCAGGCAATTCAGAAGGACTCGCGCTACGCGCTTGCGTACGCCGGACAAGCGGATGCGTACGCGCTGCTGGTGGATCTGAACGTGCTCCCGGCGCGCGAGGTCACGCCCAAGGTGAAGGCCGCGGCCAGCAAGGCGCTGGAACTCGACGACACGCTGGGCGAGGCGCACACGTCGCTCGCCTTCGCAAAATTCCACGAGTGGGATTGGGCGGGCGCCGAAAAGGAATTCAAGCGCGCCATTGACTTGAACTCCGCCTATCCCACCGCGCATGCCTGGTATGGCGAATACCTGACGGCGCTGGGCCGCTTCGACCAGGCGATGGCGGAGACGAACCGCGCCAGCGAACTCAGTCCGCTCTCCCCCGCGATCAATCTGGCGCTGGGCTATCGCTTCTACTATGCGCGCAAGATTCCTCAAGCCATCGAGCAGTGCCAAAAGACGGCGGGCATGGACTCCGCGTTCGGCGCCGCGCACATGTGCCTGGGGCGGTCGTATCTGCAAACGTCGTCGCCCGCGGATGCGGTGGCGGAGTTCCGCAAGGCGCTGCAACTCTCCGACGGCGATACCAATGATCTCGCGGCATTGGGTTTGGCGATGGCCGCATCCAAACAACCGGCCGACGCGCGCAAAATTCTGGATCAACTGAAGGAGCGTTCGCAGCAGACCTACGTGCAGCCGATGTGGCCGGCCGTAATCCACATCGCGCTGGGCGAAACCGATCGGGCGTTCGAATGGATGCAGCGCGCGTACGAGGACCGCTCGGCGTGGCTGGTCTACCTCAAGGTGGATCCGCTGTTCGACAACGTGCGGCAGGATCCCCGCTTCGCGGAACTGACGCGGCGCGTCGGCCTGAACTGACGGCTTTCCGCGCCATCCAGCGGTCCAATCAGAGCCGCGACAGTGAGGGAGCGGTGGTATCCGTCTTGGGCTATATTAGTGCAAGCCAGTACAAACAGGAGTCGAA
>JBDTPR010000169.1:0-11034 GCA_039932635.1 Candidatus Solibacter sp. | reverse complement strand
TGAATTCTGTTACCAACTGATCTGTATGGACATTCCACGTAGAGATCTCTTGAGCGGCGCTGCCGCGGCCTTCACGACCTCGCTGTTCACGGGACGAGTTCGAGGAGCCAACGATCGCGTTGCGATCGGCTTCATCGGCTTGGGCGCCATGGGTTCCGGCAATCTCGGGTACGCCATGAAGGTCCCCGAGGCCGAACCCGTCGCCCTATGCGACGTCTATCAACCCCACTTGGAGCGCGCCGAAGCCGCTGCCCGCAAGGGTGGCTTCCAGCCCAAGAGCGTCAAAGATTTCCGAGACATCCTCACCGATAAGTCGATCGACGCGGTCTGCATTTCCACCCCTGACCACTGGCACGCCTACATGACCGTCGAGGCCTGCAAGAACGGCAAGGACGTTTACGTCGAGAAGCCCTCCTGCGTCTACGTGGACGAAGGCCAGAAGATGGTGCAGGCGGCGCGCAAGTACAAGCGCATCGTCCAGGCGGGCACCATGCAGCGCTCCGGCGGCTATTTCAAGAAGGCCGCCGAGATTGTGCAGAGCGGCGCGCTGGGCGAGATTTCCATGTGCCACACCTTTCAATCAGGGGCCGGCAAGAAGGAAGGCTTCGGCAATCCTCCCGATAGCGAAGCGCCCCTCGGCCTCGACTGGGATATGTGGCTCGGACCCGCGCCCAAGGTTCCGTTCAACGCCAATCGCTGGGGCGTCAAGGCCGCGAACTTTCCGACCTTCCGCTATTTCTGGGACTACGCCGGCGGCTCCATGACCGATTGGGGCGTCCATCTGATCGATCCCCTCCACCAGTGCTTCGGCGAACCCATGCCACTCTCCGTCAGCGCCATGGGCGCCAAGTATGTCGTCACCGACAACGTGCAGACGCCCGACACCATGGAAGCCCTCTTCCAATATCCGAAGTTCATCAATACCTACGAAAGCCGCACCACCAGCCCCCTGCCCCTATTTAACTCGGGTGCCGGCACGGCCATCCACGGTACGGAAGGCAGCCTGATCGTGACGCGCAGCAATTGCACGGTCATCCCCGTGAAGGGCAGCTCGCTCGCCGCCGTCACCTACGAGAAGGACCCCGCCATGGGCGCCATGAATGTCCCCCACTGGCAGAACTGGCTGGCATGCATCAAGAGCCGCGAGAAGCCCACCAGCGAAATCGAGACCTGCGTGCGCTCCTCCACCGCCTGCATCCTGGCCAACCTCTCGATGCGCCACGGCCTGCGGCTCGATTGGGACGAGAAGGCCTGGACCGTCAAACAGGACGCCGTCAAGCCTCACCTGAAGTCGCACTACCGCGCGCCCTGGAAGCTCGAAGTCTAGGGCTGGTACGTCGCGATCCACCAGATGTTGCCCGCCGAGTCGCTCACCGCGGCGACCCGTTCGTTGTACTCCTTGTCCTCGGGCGCTGCCACTTCGGTAGCGCCCAATTCCAACGCCCGCGCCCATGCAACATCCACATCGGGCACGTAAATGTGGATTGTCGAAGGCTTGCCTCCGGCGGGCCCGGGCTTGCCCACTTCCAACACGATCACCGAATCCCCGATTGCCGCTTCCACCCGGAAGACGCCGTGCGGTAGTTCGAAGCGTTCCAGTTCCACCGCTCCGAAGACTTCCTGCACGAACTCGATCAGGTCCCTAGGCCCGTAAACATACGACCGCACCGTCCCCATCCCATGGCGCACATAAGTCGCGCTGGCCACGGCCTCTTCGTACAGTTCGCCGGGTAGCCAGCCCTCCAGCACTTCCTTCGCCTCGTTCAGGATTGCCGGCGGCACCATTATCGACACGCCGTCCGGTCCCACGGTCGCCGGAATGTACTGCCGCTTCATGTATTCACAGGCCTGCTTGGCATCGTCCCGCGACTCCATGACGCCGGCCACCACATACTCGCGCGCCGAAGGTGGCGCCACGGCCGCCGCGGGAGCATCGGCCTCCATGCCGCGGCTCGCCAATTCCTGGTGATAACACGCGCGGGCGGTCTCATTCAAATCGAGCGGGTCGATATCGAGCAGGGCCTCATCGGAGAGTTCGGTGTACTGGCGGCGGAAATCGTCTGCGCTGAGCTTCATGCATCTGGTGTAACACACTGCCGCACGGGAGCTACAATCGAGGCAGCCATGCGGTGCGTTTTCCTCATCGCTGTGTCTCTCGCCGCGGCTGCGGCCCAGCCAGTGCGGTACGAACTCGCCGGGCGCATCACGCCGGAAGGCGAGTCGTCGGTCACGCTCTTCGGCGCCACTCACCCATTCACTTCCTCGACGTTCACTACCGACACCGGCCGCTTCACGTTCAAGAACCTCGCGCCTGCTACCTACACGGTCGCGGTGTTTCAGCCCGGTCGCGGCGAGGCCCGTCAGACCATCGAAGTCGGACCCGCGCGTGCCGATGCCCGCCGCCGCATCCAACTCACCATCGCCCTCCGCGACAGCGATTTCGATATCGCACGCGAGCGCCGCCGCCATGCGGTCACAGCGCGAGAACTCACCATCCCCGACCGCGCCATACGCGAGTACGCCGCCGCCCAGCGAGACCTGGAAAAGTCCGACGTCGAAGCCGCCGAGAAGCACCTTGAACAAGCCGTGACTCTGGCGCCGCAATTCGCCATCGCCTGGAATACGCTGGGCACCATCGCGTATCAGACGCGCCGCTTCCCCCTCGCCGAACAGCGCTTCCGAAACTCGCTGAAACACGACCGCACCGCCTACGAGCCTCTCGTCAATTTAGGCGGAGTCCTGGTCACGCAACACAAACTCGACGAAGCCCTGGAAGTCAATGTCCACGCCACTCTGACCCGGCCCAACGATGCGCTCGCCAATTCCCAGCTCGGTATGACCTACTTCGAACTCGGACAATTCGACGCCGCCATCAAATACCTGGAGAAGGCCCGGACTCTGGATCCCGTACACTTTTCGCACCCCCAACTCTTCCTCGCGGAAATTCACTTACGCCGCAAAGAGAATCTCGCGGCGGCCGATGTGCTGGAAGACTTCCTCAATCACCACCCCGACTACCCGCAAGCACAAGCCGTCCGAGAGAATATCGCAAAGCTGCGCCGTTAGTGGGGCAGGATGTTTATCCTGCGGCGGGTTGGTCAACCCGCCAACGGTCGCATGATGGCGACATTGCGGCGGTAACCAACCGCCGCGCAGGTTAACCAACCTGCCCCACACGGAACTGCGCGCGCGACAATGGTACTTCCCGTGCGCCTTCCCATAGACGACATCCTCCCGCAAATTCTCGCCCACCTGCGCACCGCCAACCACCTCGTCCTCGAAGCGCCGCCCGGGGCGGGGAAGACCACCCGCGTCCCGCCTGCGCTCCTCGAACTCCCCGGCGAAGTCATCGTCCTCGAACCCCGACGCCTCGCCGCCCGCCTCGCCGCGCGCTACGTCGCCGCTCAACTCAACCAGACCGTCGGCGACACCGTGGGCTACCAGGTCCGCTTCGAAGACGTCTCCGGCCCTCGCACCCGCCTGCGCTTCGTCACCGAAGGCGTCCTCACCCGACGCATGCAATCGGACCCTACGCTCGAACGCGTCGCCTGCGTCATCCTCGACGAGTTCCACGAGCGCCACCTCGAAGGCGACCTCGCCCTTGCCCTCCTACGCCAACTTCAACGCACGCGCCGTCCCGATCTGAAGATCGTCGTCATGTCCGCGACCCTCGACGCCGCGCCTATCGCCGCCTACCTCGGCGCCGCCACCCTGCGCTCCGAAGGTCGCCATCACGCGCTGGAAATCGAGTACACGCCTCACAGCGCGGCCCCGCTGGAAGACCAGATCGCCGCGGCGCTCGAACGCCTCGCCGCCCGCGGACTGAGTGGCCATGTCCTCGTCTTCCTGCCGGGCTCCTACGAAATCCGCCGCGCGCAAACCGCCTGCGCGCCGCTCGCCCACCGTCATGGCTGGCAACTCCTCCCCCTTTATGGCGACCAATCGCCGGAAGAGCAGGACCGTGCCGTGGCGCCCAGCGCCCAAACCAAAATCATCCTCTCCACCAACGTGGCCGAAAGCTCGATCACCATCGACCAGGTGGCGGCCGTCATCGATAGCGGCCTCGCCCGCGTCGCTAGCCATTCCCCCTGGAGCGGATTGCCCGCCCTGCAGGTGGCGCGCATCAGCCAGGCCAGCGCCAATCAGCGTGCCGGACGCGCCGGACGCACCGGTCCCGGGCGCGCAATTCGCCTCTACCCGCTCGAAGATTTCGTGCGCCGCCCCGCACAGGATGTCCCCCAAATCCTCCGCGAGGACCTCGCCCCCACCGCGCTTCTCCTCGATTCCATGCACCTCAACATCGCCGCGCTCGACTGGCTCGACGCGCCGCAGCCCGCCGCCGTCGAGCACGCCGCCGAACTCTTGCGCCTGCTCGGAGCCCACGGCGCCACCGCACGCGAGATGGCACGCTACCCGCTGCATCCACGTCTCAGCCGCCTACTGGTGGAAGCGCGCCGCCGCGGAGTGGCACGTGAAGGCTGCGCCGTTGCCGCTCTGCTCAGTGCCGGCGAGCGTCTGCCCGCCAAGGCTCATCACGCCTCACGCAGCGATCTCCTCGTGCTCCTGGAAAACGAGTGGTCGCCTTACGCCGCGCGCCTCTTCCGACAACTCGGCGGTAGCGGCGGGCGCGCCCAAGCCGCCACGCCCGATCGCGAAGACGCCCTCCTTCTGAGCATCCTCACCGCTTTCCCCGACCGCGTGGCGCGCCGCCGCCAGGGCGCCGAACTCCAGCTCGCCGCCGGAGGCGCCGCTCAGCAGGCTCCCAATAGCACCGTCACCGCGCCCGACCTGCTGGTCGCGGTCGAAGCGGAAGATCGCAAGGATCAGCGCGTTCCCATCGTCCGCCTCGCCAGCGCCATCGAGCCGGAATGGCTGCTCGATCTCTTCCCCGACCGCCTGCGCGAAGTCTCCACTCTCGAATGGCATCGCGCCGGCGAGCGCGTCGAGGCCGTAACCTCGCTGATGTTCGACCAGATCGCAATTGAAACCCGGCGCACGCCGCCCGACCCGGAGCAGGCCGGCGTCTTCCTGGCCCATAAGGCCGTGGAAGCGGGACTCGGCCGCTTCGTAGACCTCGATGCCATTGCCGCAATGCAAGCGCGCGTGGCCTTCGCCGCGCAGCACTCCGCCGTCCCGCCGCTCGATCCCAGCGCCATCGAGGCCGCGCTCGCGCAACTGGCCAGCGGCCTCAAGAGCTTCGCCGAACTCGAAAGCGCGGCGCGAGGCGTTGGGTTCCTGCGCGCTATCGAACACGGTATGCCTGCCGGCGCGCGCCGCCTGCTCGACGAGATTGCGCCCACCAGCATCAAACTCCCGCGCGGCCGCCAGGTGCCGGTGCACTACGAACCCAACCAGCCCCCGTGGATCGCCTCGCGCCTGCAGGATTTCTTCGGCATGCGCGATACTCCCACGGTCGCGCGCGGCGCGGTCCCGGTAGTAGTGCGCCTGCTCGCGCCAAATCAACGGCCCGTGCAAATGACCAGCGACCTCAGCGGATTCTGGCAGCGCCTCTACCCCCAGGTTCGCAAGGAACTCTCGCGGCGCTACCCGAAGCACGCGTGGCCCGAAAATCCACTAACGTAAACTCACCAATTCGCCGGCTTTCTGGTATAACTAATTGTTCGATTTCCCATGACCCATACTTGTGCCAGAACCCACAACGGCCGGGCGCGCCGCGACTCCTATACGGGACCTGTAACCCTGCCGCCGCCGCCCTCGCAGCAGGAAATTTCCCATCTCGCCTATTCGTACTGGGAAGCGCGCGGTCGCGTGCATGGGTTCCACGACCACGATTGGTATCAGGCCGAACGCGAACTCCAGCGCCGCCGCAACGCCTTCGCCTGGGGCTAGGCTGGTGTAAACTCGCTATATACCATTCCGCTCCAGCGGGATCATCTATCGGGGGGATGCGTCAACTTGCTTCGTCATCTGAACACTCTCTTTCTGCTTTCCGTCGCCGGCGTGTGTTCCGCGCAGACGGTCACCTACAACGAACACATCGCACCCATCATTTACAGCAACTGCACCAAGTGTCACCGTCCCGGACAGGTAGCTCCGTTCTCCCTGATGAGCTTCGAGGACGTCCGCTCGCACGCCCGCACCATCACCACCGTCACGCAATCGCGCTACATGCCCCCTTGGAAGCCCGAGCCGGGTTGGGCCGCCTATCGCGATGAACGCCGGCTCACCACCGCGCAGATTTCCCTCATCCAGCAATGGGTCGATGGCGGGATGCAACTCGGCGATGCGTCCAAAGCCCCTCTCGTACCCCAGTACACCGATAGCTGGCAGCTCGGCACGCCCGATCTGATTCTCGAAATGCCCGTGGCCTACACCGTCGCGGCGGACGGGGAAGACGTTTACCGCAACTTCGTAATTCCCACGAAACTCACCACAGACAAATGGGTCCGCGCCATCGAATTGCGACCCACATCCCGCACCGTCGTGCACCACTCGCTGTTTTTCTCCGACACCACCGGCGGCGCGCTCGCCGAAGAGAAGAAGACTAACGACGGACAGCCCGGCTTTCCCGGCTTCGGCACCATTTTCACCGTAGGCAATCCGCTCGCCGCGCTCAATGGCGGACTCGGCGGCTGGGTGCCAGGCACCACGCCCGCGTTCCTGCCGCAGGGCATCGCGATGCCGCTGCCTGCCGGCTCAGACTTCCTGCTCCAGACCCACTTCCATCCCGATGGTCTGGCGCATACCGAGAAGACTGTCGTCGGCCTCTATTTCGGACCCCAGCCCGCGCGCCTGATGACCCAGCTCCAGGTGCCTGCTTTCTTCGGCATTCGCGCAAACCTCGACATCCCCGCCGGCGAGACCGACTATAAGGTGCGCGGCTCTTTCATCGTGCCCGCCGACGTGGACGCGGTGGGCACCTGGGCGCACCAACATTACCTCGGCAAAGAAGCCAAGCTCACCGCCACCCTGCCGAACGGCGAGGTGCGCATTCTCCTATGGATCCGAAACTGGGAGTTCAACTGGCAAGATCAATACATCTTCCAGGACCTGATACCGCTGCCCAAAGGCACGCGCCTTGACGGCGAACTCACTTACGATAATTCGACGAACAACTATCGCAATCCTAATAACCCGCCCAAGCGAGTTACCTGGGGCGAGAACTCTACCGACGAGATGGGTAGCCTGCTGCTCACCGTACTTCCGAAGAACGCCGAGGACCTCGGGACTTTGCAGGCTGCTTCCGTCTTCTACGTCTTGACGCCCGTTCCACTGGTCGGCAGCAAGCCGCTGTTCGTCAGCTCGGGCATGGTGGATGGCGCCAGCGCGAAGCCCGGCGCGGTCACGCCCGGCAAGATCGTCGTGCTCTACGGTTCGCGTCTCGGACCCGCAGCGCTCGCGAACGGCACCGTTGCCGGAGACGGCAAAATCGCTACCACTACCGCCGGCACACAGGTGCTCTTCGACGGCGTGCCTGCGCCGATTCTCTATACGTCCGCCGGACAGTTGGCCGCCGTCGTTCCCTACGCGGTGGATGGCAAGTCTGGCACCCAGGTGCAGGTGCGCAATGGCGCGCTGACGTCCGACCCTGTGGCGCTACCGGTCGCCCCGGTCGCCCCGTCAATTTTCTCCGTCAATCTGAGTGGGACCGGACCTGCGGCCATCCTCAATCAGGACGGCATCACCGTCAACTCCACCAGGACTCCCGCCGCGAAGGGCAGCTTCATTTCGATATACGCCACTGGCGAAGGCCAAACCAATCCAGGAGGCATCGACGGGCGAATTAACACCGGTGGCAGCCTGCCCAAGCCTACCCGTCAGGTGCAAGCCTGGGTGGATGGCAAGCCCGCCGAAATACAATACGCCGGCGCCGCCCCCGACGCCGTAGCCGGTCTGCTGCAGGTGAACGTGCGCATACCGGCCGACGCATCCAGCGGAGATGTGCCCATCGTCATACAGGTAGGCAGCGCCAGCAGCCAGCCCGGTATGACGGTCTCCGTGAAGTAGGACAACCAAGCCCGAATCAGAGCCGCGACCGTTAGGGAGCGGTTACAGGCCCAATTAGTAACCGCTTCCTAACGGTCGCGGCTCTGCTTGGGGTTCACTGTCTTTCGACCCCGCCTATTTAAGTTTCAAAGCGACGTCGTGGAACCACAGTTCAGCGGTCTTCACGCTGCTCGCTTTTCCGGCATAAGGGAAATACAGGAACCCGCTGACGGGGCCTTTGAACGTACCGGCGGGCAACGCGGTGCGCACCAGGATGTCTTCCGCCCGCACTACCGGCTTCAATTCGCCATCATCTGTCCGTGGAGGCGAGGGCATGCGCCGGTCGTCCGGTCCGCCCGGCATTGGCGATCCGCCGCGTTGGCCGCCACCGCCGCTGCCGATCCCGATACCGCCGAGACTGATGCCGCCCAGCGGCCCTCCCTGATTCGGATCGCGGCGATTCAGATTTCTGGCCGCAAACTCCGGAGCCAGCGGCAGCAGCGACGCCTTCTTGCCGTTGATGCGCAACTGAAAAGGGCCATACTCGACGGTCACGCTCTCGCCCTTCTCGGGGAACAGCGCAATCTCCACCACCAGGTAGTTATCCGCCATGTACAACTGCTCGCCGGTGCCGAAGCTGTGCACCAGGTAATCGGCTCCGAGGTCGAGGCTGGCCCAGTGCCCGGTGATCGGGTACTCGCTCACCGAGGCCTTGGGCGGCGTGCCTTCGGTGAAGATTTTGGGCCTGTCCGTCTGCGCCAGCCCAGCCGCCACCGTGAGAAAAATCGCCAGATACCGCATGCCTGATTGTAGCGTTACGCCAATCGCGCCGACGCTACCATCGCCTGCCCCAGCGCCAGCCCGCCGTCATTCGGCGGAACCAGGCGGTGCAGGTAGACCGCGAAGCCCGCGGTACGCAGACCGCTCACCGCCAGGCTGAGCAGCGTCATATTCTGAAACGTCCCTCCGCTCAGGCAGACGCGATCATGACCCGTTTCGCGCCGCATGATCGAGCACATCTCCACCATGGCAGCTGCCAGCGTATTGTGGAAGCGCGCCGACACCAGCGCCGCGGGTTCCCGTCCACCCATGATCTCGTGCATCATCGGGCGGAAGTCCACTTCCTCTCCCGCGATTTCGAAGCCGTAGCGTGCTTCGCACCCGGGCGCCGCGAGAGCTTCCAGTTCGATCGCCGCCTGCCCTTCGTAATTCACCTCGTAGCGCCCGCCCGCCAGCGCAGCCACCGCGTCGAACAGGCGGCCGCAGGAGGACGTCATCACTGTATTGGTGCCCGTCTCGATCATCCGCCGCACCACGCGCAGGCGCGCCTCCGGCACCACTTCGGCGAACCGCTCCGCCGCGCCATCGTAGCCCATCGCCGAACGCCAGGGCTCGCGTACCGCGGCGTCGCCTCCGGCCAGAGGCACATAACGCAAGTGTGCCCGCCTGGTGAAACCGGCGTAGCCCGCCACCAGAAATTCGCCGCCCCAAATCGCGCCATCCTCGCCGTATCCGGTGCCGTCCATAGCGACGCCGATCACTTCGCCCGCGAGCCCGTTCTCCGCCATGCAACTGGCGATGTGCGCGTGATGATGCTGCACGCCGATCGCCTCAACCCCCTCCATCGCCAAAGCGAACTTCGTGCTCAGATAACCTGGATGCAGGTCGTAGGAGACCGCGCGCGGCGTCACGCGGAATAGCTTACGCAGATTGCCCAGCGTCTCCTGGAAGAACACCAGCGTCTCGTAATTCTCCAGGTCGCCGATGTGCTGGCTCACGATCGCGTGCGTCCCCTTGGTGAGGCAGAAGACGTTCTTCAACTCGCCTCCGACTGCCAGAAGTTCTGGCAGGGCGCGCCCTGTGTCGAGAGTCTGGGGCACGTACCCGCGCGAGCGCCGCATCACCCGCTCCGCGCCGTCGAAGACGCGCACCAGCGAGTCGTCCGCGCGCATGTAAATCTCGCGATTGTGATCCAAGAACCAATCGGCCACGCCTCCCAGCCGGGCGCGCGCGTCGGCATTCGACACCACAATCGGCTCCTCGCTCAAGTTGCCGCTGGTCATCACCAGCGTGTCGAAAGCCGCACCGTGGAACAGCAGGTGATGCAGAGGCGTGTAGGGCAGCATCACACCCAACGTCAGATTCCCCGGCGCGATCCCAGGCACCAGCCCGACGCCCTCGCGCAGCGGCAGAATCACGATGGGTCGCCGCGGCCCCGCGAGAGACTGCTCGGCAATCTGATCCACCACGCACCACGCTCGAGCCGCGGCCACATCGCGCGCCATGACCGCGAAGGGTTTGTCGCTGCGACGCTTGCGCGCGCGCAAGCGCTGCACGGCTTCGGCATCGCGCGCATCGCACGCCAGGTGGAAGCCCCCGAGACCTTTGATGGCCAAGATCTCGCCTGCCGCCAACCGCTGCTGCGCCTCCGCCACGCTTCCCGACAGCGCCGGACCGCACGCGGCGCAGGCAGTGGGCTGCGCATGGAAGCGCCGGTCGGCGGGATCCGCAAACTCCGCGCGGCATGCCGCGCACATCGTGAACGCCGCCATGGTGGTGCGCGCCCGGTCGTAAGGGATGTCCTGCACGATGGTGTACCGCGGACCGCAGTTCGTGCAATTCAGGAACGCATAGCCGTAGCGCCGGTCGGCGGGGTCGAGCGACTCGCGCTCGCAATCGGCACACGTCGCGATATCCGCCGATACCAGCGAGAAGCGTCCGTCCTCCGCCACACTGTCGCGAATCGCGAACCCGGAATCATCAGCGCAGGGTAGGGCAGTGACGGACACGTCTTGCACCCATGCCAGCGGAGGGTGTTCGTCGCGCAGAGCCGCGAGGAATCCGCCAACCGCAGCCTCGTCGCCTTCGATTTCGATCAGCACGCCGGAAGAATCGTTGCAGACCCAGCCCGCGAGTCCGCGCTCCTTCGCCGCCCGGTAAACAAATGGCCGGAAGCCCACGCCCTGCACGATCCCGCTCACGCGAGCCTGTACGCGCCGCCGCATCAAGAAGAATATTGGGCCGCCGCTAAACGCCGATGCACGCCGATAAGACAAAATACCTTTCCGGTCTTATCGGCGTGCATCG
>JBDTPR010000168.1:0-11043 GCA_039932635.1 Candidatus Solibacter sp. | reverse complement strand
CCCGCGCTCCACCATGCCCGGCAGCACCGCCTGCGAGACGAAGAAGGCGCTGGTGTAATTCAGCGTGAGTACCGTGTCCATTAACTCGGGTGTGAACTCCAGCGTTTTGGTCCGCCTGACCAGCGAGCCCGCGTTGTTCACCAGCACTTCCACTGGTTTGCCCTTCAGCCAGGCAGTGAGGGAAGCGACACCTTCCTGCGTGGCCAGGTCGGCCTGTACGATCTCGGCGGTGCCGCCCGCTTCGGCGATTCCGGCGGCCACCTGCCCGGCGGCCTCCTTGCGGCTGTTGTAGTGCACAATCAAATGCGCGCCCAACCTGCCGAAGGCCAGCGCCGTCGCCGCGCCGATACCAGCGCTCGCACCGGTCACCAGGATTGTCTGATTTTTAAATTCGTCGGTATGATTCATGATGTCGTCTGCAAACGTTCCCCATTCTTGCCGCAGGCGGCGGATTTGTCAACCCGCTTTGCTGCCACCGCGCGCTAGGATGGTCGGAGGAGAATTCCACTTACATGCCCGACATGCCCGCGCAGAATTACCAGAACCACGTCCGCAGAGTCCCCGGATTTCTGGCGCTCATCGGTATCGAGTTTCTTACCATGATTGGCGCCGGAGTCAACCTCTCGCACTCGCTCGACGACCATCAGCGCCTCTACAGCGCATCCCTCATCCTGGTGCTCGCGGTCTGCCTGCTCTTCGCCACCTTTTTCGCCCGCGTGTATCCGTTGAAAGCGCAGGACCGCGCCATCCGTGCCGAAGAGAATCTGCGCCACTTTGTGCTGACGGGCAAACTCCTCGACGCCCGCCTTACTACCGGACAGATCGCCGCCGTCCGCTTTGCGTGCGATGCCGAGTTCGCCGCGCTTGCCGCGCGCGCCGCCGCTGAGAATATCGCGCCCAAGGATATCAAACAGGCCGTCAAGAACTGGCGCGCCGACTATCACCGTGTGTGAACGATGGGGTCTGACCTATGCGCATATTGATTGCTGACGCCCTCGAGCAGTCCGGCCGCGACGCGCTCGATGCCCTCGGGTGTGAGGTGAATTTCGCTCCGAAGTTGAAAGACGAAGCCCTGGTCTCCGAAGTGGAGTCCTTCCGGCCCGACGTGCTGGTGGTGCGTTCCACCAAAGTCCCGGAGGCTGTCCTGGCCGCCGGGGCACTCAAGCTCGTGGTGCGCGCTGGGGCGGGCTACAACACGATCGACGTAGCGGCGGCCTCGCGCCGCGGCATTTACGTTTCCAACTGCCCGGGCAAGAACTCGATCGCGGTGGCCGAACTCGCGTTCGCGCTCATTCTGGCGCTGGATCGACAGATCGCCGACAACGTGATCGCGCTGCGTCAGTCGCAGTGGAACAAGAGCGGATTTTCCAAGGCGCGCGGACTGTTCGGGTGCACGCTCGGGCTGATCGGGCTCGGCCAGATTGGGCGCGAAGTTGCCGTGCGCGCCAAGGCATTCGGTCTGCACGTGGCGGCCTGGAGCCGCAGCCTCACACCCGAAGCCGCGCGCTCGCTCGGCGTGACGCGCGTGGAATCGCCCGAGGAAGTTGCCGCGGCCTCGCACATCGTCAGCCTGCATGTCGCGCTGAATACGCAGACGCGCGGGATGATCGGCGATGCCTTCTTCGGCGCGATGCGGCCCGGCGCATTCTTCATTAATACGGCGCGGGCGGAAGTGGTTGACCAGGACGCGTTGGTGCGTGCGATCGAAGGCAAGGGCATTCGCGCAGGGCTCGACGTTTTCGCCAATGAGCCGACCACGGGTACGGGCGAGTTCGCCAGTGACGTTGCCAAACTTCCGGGCGTGTATGGGACGCACCACATCGGCGCGTCTACCGAGCAGGCACAGGAGGCCATCGCCGCCGAGACCGTGCGCATCATCCGAACGTTTTTGGAGACCGGTAAAGTTCCCAACGTGGTCAACCTGGCGCGCACGACTCCGGCAACCTGTGCGCTGGTGGTGCGTCACGTGGACCGGCCCGGGGTGCTGGCGGGCGTGCTCGACGTAATCCGCAGCGCCGAAATCAACGTGCAGGAGATGGAGAATATCATCTTCGAAGGCGCGCAGGCCGCGGTCGCACGTATTCACCTCGAGACGGCGCCCACGCCCGAAGTGGTGGCGCGCATACAGGCGTCGAGCGCGCACATTCTCGAAGTCGGCGTGATCGCGCTGTAATGGATCCGCGCGTCCTTATCGACCCGCCTCCAACCGCCGATGAGCGCTTACGCTATGGCGATCAGCCGAGTCAGTTCGTAGATGTGCGCCGTCCGGCGGGGAGCGGGCAGCGTCCGCTGGTGGTGATGATTCACGGCGGGTTCTGGAGGGCGCGCTATGATCTGGCGCATGCCGGACACTTGTGCGCCGCTCTCACCGCTGCCGGGTTTCCGACCGTCAACATTGAATACCGCCGGACCGGCGAGCCTGGAGGCGGGTGGCCCGGTACGTTCGAGGATGTGAAGCGCGCCATCGAGTTTGTGCGCGGGGAGCACACCATCGTCATGGGACATTCCGCGGGCGGACACCTGGCGCTCTGGGTGGCTGCGGAGATTCCCGGGCTGACAGCCGTCATCGGATTGGCTGCGGTCGCGACGCTGCACCAATCGCTGAGCAATCACGCGGCACGCGAACTGATGGGCGGAGAGGCTTGGGAATTTCCGGAGCGGTACGCGTATGCTGACCCCGCGCGCCCCACGGCGGTCCCGCGCGTCATCCTCCACGGCGACGCCGACGATACCGTTCCGATCGCACTAAGCCGCGCCTATGAGGCCCCGGCGAAGCTCATTGAACTCCCGGGCGCAGGCCACTTCGACGTCATCGATCCCGAGAGTGAGTGTTTCCACACGGTGGTGGGGGAACTGGTGCTCTAGTTAGATATTCCTACTTGACAATAGTCCTCAACAACGAGTATTATTGATTCATGGCAGGCAAGCTACAGCGGGAATTGAAACAGAGCAAAGCGATAGCTTCGGTGGCGGAGGAGTCTCTCCTCAACATCGTGCGTACCGCCGACGTTCTGCTGCACTCCCTTACCATGCTGATGAAGCCGTACCAGATCTCGCCCACGCAGTACAACGTGCTGCGCATTCTGCGCGGGGCTGGGGAGCAAGGCGTCTCTTGCAAAGAAATCGCCGCCCGCCTGGTCGCCCGCGATCCAGACATCACGAGACTCATGGACCGCCTGGAACAACGCGAACTGATCGTCCGCGACCGTGCCAAAGAGGACAGGCGAATTGTGACACATCGCCTCACGCAAGCCGGTCTTGATCTGTTGTCCGACCTGCATCGCCCGCTCGAAGCCGCGAACCGACAGTTCACGAAGGATCTCGAGGCAGCCGATTTACGCAAACTGGTTGACGTGCTGGAACAGATACGCACCAACCTCTAACCCGTTTCACTTACGAAAGGAATCAACGTTATGAGCCAAGCCATCAATTACACCATCGATTCGTCGCATTCCACGGCCGGTTTCAAGATTCGCCACCTCATGGTGTCCAACGTACGTGGAGAGTTCTCCAACGTCACGGGCACGGTGGTCTTCGACCGCGAGGAACCGGCCAACTCCAAGGTCCAAGCGTCGATCGACGCGTCCACCATTCACACACGCGACGAGAAGCGCGACGAGCACCTCAAGTCGGCCGACTTCCTGGACGTCGAGAAGTTCCCGACCATCGATTTCGTTTCCACGAAGATCACCGGCTCGGGCGATGAGTGGAAGGTTACGGGCGACCTTAGCCTTCACGGTGTGACCAGGCAGGTTGTGCTGGATGTGGAAGGGCTCACACCCGAGGCGAAAGATCCCTGGGGCGGCGTCCGCAGCGGAGCTTCCGCGAGCACCAAGATCAATCGCAAGGATTTCGGACTCACCTGGAATATGGCCCTGGAGACGGGCGGAGTTTTGGTGGCCGAGGAACTCACGATTCACCTGGAATTGGAATTTATCCGCGTCGCGTAAGGGTGTGCGGTTAGGGAGGACCACTCCCTGACGTCGTGGCTCTGATAGGGCGGGTGGTTGCATTGGGTGCGCGGTCGGACGGGCGCGTGGCTGGATTATCTTGTGGTCGGAGGGACCGCTAGGTGTTGATCTCCCGAACCACGCGGCGCGCCGAATCCAGCGCTCCCTGCATCCATCCTGTCCAATGCGAGGTGTGCTCGCCGGCGAAATGCACGCGGCCCTCGGCTTGCGCAAGCACGGTGAGGAAGCCGATCTGGCCGGGCGTATGTAGGGCGAAGGCGCCGCGCTGCCAGGGATCCGCGCCCCACGCTTTGGATACGCCGCCTTCAAATTCGGCGACGAACTCCGGGAAGATCTGCCGCGCCTTCGCGGTGAGCGAGTAGTGCTGCTCACGGATGGCCCGCTGCTTGGCGGCGGCGACGCGCGCGCCATCCAGAATGCCGGCGATCACGGGGCAGGGGAGTGCGCATACCGCGCGATCGCCTGCCAGAGTTTCGATGGTCCCGGCGCGCCGGCATTTCACCTGTACACCGCGCTCGTCCTGTGTGACTGCGAGCACCGGCGCGCCGTAGCGCAGTTCCACGTGCCGGGCGAAGGCACGCGGCAGATTGTCGTTGCCGCCTTCCACACGATAGCTGCCGCGGCCTCCCATGGAATTCAAGCGGTGCAGTAGGTAAGACGCCGCCGAGCCGAACTCCATGCCGAAGCCCAGCCTCAATAACTCGGCAGCACCGTGGCTGGCGCCTTTGCTTTGCAGCCAGGCGCCTGGCTTGATTGCATCCCATGCGGCCATGGCGCGCACCGGATGGTCCGCGTAGCCGGCGGCCTGCGCCTCTGCCACAGCGGTGTCGATGTACTTCTTCGCCAGGCCCGTCATGCCAAGTTGGCGCTAGTCCGCAGTGAGCGCGAAGGGCCAGACGGCCTTGTCATCAGCGATGGTGCGCTTGCCGCCGACATGGTAGAAACTCCGCGTATTCGGCATCGCTGTTGGCGGCAGGGTCAGTCCGAAGGTGCGCGCGTAGTGCTGGGCCAAGTCGTGCGCCGCCGGAATGGCTTCGGCGCTGGCTTCGCCATAAAGTCCTGGGGCGAAGTTCTCGCGCAGCGTGCGTACTCGCCCGCCGGGCCGCGGTTGTGCTTCGAGCACCGTCACGGTGTGGCCCTGCCGCTGCAGTTCGTGGGCCGTGCAAAGCCCGGCTAGTCCGCTTCCAAGTATGATGACGCGTTGCGATGGTCCCCGCCGCTCCAGAGTTTGCACTTGTGCCGCGGCGGGAAGGGTTGCCGCCAAGGACTGCAGGAACGCGCGCCGGGTAGTCATGTTTGTGTCTCAGACAACGTATCACAGTGGGTTAGAAGGACGGACCGCTCCCTCACGGTCGCGGCTCTGATTGGGCGCGTGGTCGGACGTGCGCGTGGTCGGTTCGTGCGCGTGGTCGGACGTGCGCGTGGTCGGACGTGGGCGTGGTCGGTTCGTGCGCGTGGTCGGTTCGTGCGCGTGGTCGGGCGCGGTGGTCGGTTCGTGCGCGGTGGTCGGATCGTGCGCGTGTACTTGACATACGAAGATGTTCGTAGTAATGTCTTCGTATATGCTGCCTCGCCCAACCGACGCCGAGCTTGAAATCCTCACCGTTCTTTGGAGCCGCGGCCCCATTACCGTCCGTGAGGTCCACGACGTGTTGAGCGCGCGCAAGCCCACTCAGTACACCACGATACTCAAGATGCTTCAGATTATGTCGGAAAAGGGGCTCGTGCGCCGCGATGAGAAACAGCGGGCCCACATCTACCAGGCCGCGCGTCCCCAGGAATGGACGCAGCGACAACTTGCGGGCGACCTGTTGCAGCGCGCCTTCCACGGCTCGGCGAGCAGCCTTCTTCTGGGTGCGCTCTCGGCCCGCAAGGCCAGCAAAGAAGAACTCTCCGAAATGCGCCGCCTCATCGAGGAATACGAAAAGGAGGCGCGATGAACTATCTGGTACATTCCGCCGCTGCGTCTGCCCTGGGTTGGGCGCTGGCGCATTCACTCTGGCAAGGGGGCCTGGTGGCCGTCGTGCTGGCTGCCGCCCTTTGCGTGCTGCGGTCGCCGCGGGCCCGCTACTTCGCCGGGTGCCTCGCGCTGCTGACACTTCTCGGCGCCTTCTGTCTGACGTTCCGCCACGACCTGAACCTTCCCGCGCCCACATTTAAAGGCTCGCTGCGTCTGCCTCTGCCGCCCATACCGCAGAACGCACCCAACGACATCGGAAAACTCCCCTCCGCCTTTCGCGCCGCCGATTTCTTACCGTGGCTCGCCCCGGTGTGGTTCGCGGGAGTCTTATTCTTCCAACTGCGCGGGCTGGCGTTCTGGCTGACCGCGCGACGCCTGCGCCGCCAGGGGATCTGCGCGGCCGCCGATGGCTGGAGCCGCCGGCTCACGGCGCTCGCCTCGCGCATGAAGATCTCGCGTCAGGTCGAGCTTTTCGAATCGTGCCTCGCCGAAGTGCCCGTGGTGATTGGCTACTTCCGCCCGGTCATCCTGATGCCGGTGGGCCTGATGGCGGGACTGCCCGTCGCCCACGTGGAAGCCATCCTGCTGCATGAACTCGCCCACGTGCGGCGCCACGATTACGTGGTCAACCTACTTCAAATCCTGGCTGAAAGCCTGCTTTTCTATCATCCCGCCGCGTGGTGGATCAACGCCACCATACGCGCCGAACGCGAAAACTGTTGTGACGATCTGGCTGTGGCCACTCAGGGCGATGCCCTGGTTTACGCCGCGGCCCTAACCGCATTGGAAACAAATCGGGGGGCAATGCGCCATGCCGTACTCGCCGCCACCGGAGGTAGCCTCTTGAAACGAATTCGCCGCATTCTGACCCGGACGGAGGCGCCGCGCGCCACCCTCACGCCCATCCTTTCCGCCGCGCTGCTGACGGTGACCGCCGCCGCGGCACTATCTGCGTGGCAGGACACTCCACCGCCACCGCCGCCTCCTCCACCGCCACCCGCCGTCATGATCGAACCGGTTCCGCCGGTTCCGCCCGTCGCGCCTGTTCCGCCGCCAACGTCCGAAAAATTGAAGAAAGGCGAAGTGCGCAAGGTGCCGCCGCCGCCCCCTCCGCCGCCACCCGGCAACAAGTTAATTGCGCAGGTTCGCGAGGTGCCGCCCCCTCCGCCTCCGCCGCCCACACTGTACACCAAGTGGCTCACGCAGGATGTGGCGTACATTATCAGCGATGCAGAGCGCTCAGCCTTCAAGAACCTGCCCAGCGACGCCGAGAAAGAGCGTTTCATCGAACAATTCTGGCAGCGCCGAGACCCTACTCCCGGCACCGTGGAGAACGAAATGAAGGAGGAGCATTACCGGCGCATTGCGTATGCCAATCAGAATTTCACGGCTGGCATTATAGGGTGGAAGACAGATCGCGGGCGGGTCTACATCGTTTACGGCCCGCCCGATCAAAAGGAATCCCACCCCTCCGGTGGAACCTATCGCCGTCCCGCGAGTGAAGGCGGCGGCGCCATTACAACGGTGCCGTTCGAGCAGTGGATGTACCGGGTCATCGATGGAGTGGGCGACAACGTCATTATCGAGTTCGTCGATCCTAGTAAGACTGGCGAATTCCGACAGACGATGGACCCCAATGATAAGGACGCCATGCTGATGCGGCTACCGCCAGATGCCTCGGGGCTCGGTCCCAAGTTCTACGTGCAAGGCGAGGTCGGCCGCCCCGGAGCATTTCCGCTTACGATGCCGATCCGGGTCTTGCAGGCGCTGGGCAATGCCGGAGGCCTCAAGGACAACGCCAACCGACTTCAGATTACGGTCATGCACGCCGCCGGGGACGCCGTCACGTTTAACTACCAGGACGTGATCAGCGGGAAGAACGCGGAGCAGAACATTCTATTGAAGGCCGGCGACATCGTCATCGTGAAGCCTCTGGCGGCACGGCTCCCATAACGTGTCCAGGCTCCGGCCTCCGGCCGGGTACCGACTGGAGTCGGTACGCAGACTGATGTCCGCCCCACAAAAACCCTCAGTAGTTTGGGCCCATGCCTAGGGCGCGGCCCAGTTTTAGCCAACGCGAGGCCTTGGCCAGGCGGATCTGCTCGGCGTTGAGGCGCCACTGGGTCACCAGTTCTTTGCGGGTATCTGGACTCAGGGTGTAGGGAGCTTTGTGCGCGATCAGGGGCTGGGAGAGATCGTGATCGATGACGACGCCGGATTCGGGGATGGGGTCGTTGAGCAGGTGAATGTCCTGGAAGCCGGCGGCCAGGAGTTGGGCGCGCAGGGCGGTGACTCCGTACTCGCGCATTTCGAGCGTGGAGCCGGTGCCGCCGTGGAAGATCAGATCGTCGCGGACTTCGAGCGTGCCATCGGCGCGGCGATTGACCAGCAGCATGGTGTCGCCGAGCGCGACAAAGCGGTACTGGTTCAGGGTGGGGAAGTGCTCGCGCAGGTTGTCGGACGGGTGGCAGAAGATGGTGATGCCGGCGAAGCCGTTGGGCTTGAGGAGGCGGCACATTTCGTTCAGGGCGCGCTCGACGGGCGGCGCGATGTGCTCCAGCACGTCGGCGCAGAGGATGAAGTCGTAGGCGCCTTCGAGTCCTGGGTGGCGTTCGGTGATGTCCAGGCGCGGTTCGCGATCGTAATGGGTGTTGGTGTAGTCGAACTTATCGGCGAGGATGCGGGCGATGCAATCCTTATCGGTCATGCCGGCGCAGCGAATGCTCTTGAGACGCGGGAAGTGGGCGAGGGGCAGGCTCTCGCCGAACAACTCCACGGAAAGCAGGTGGCATAGGGCGCGCAGGCGCACGTTGGACCCGCAGGCGCAGGTGGCAGGCTCGGTGGGCAGGGTGTCTACCGTGTTGCGGGCGCCGCAGATATTGCAGGTGAAGGTCAAGAGGTCAATATACCAATCGGACTTCGTCGGTAGTGGACTGGTGGACTCCTTGGTGCAGGGGGCGATCTCGCATGGGGATAGGATACGCTATCGCCGTCCGAATGTAGGGCCTTATACTGAAAGCTCATGGCTGTGTTGATTGATGCAATTAATGTAAAGAAGCGAACGCTGATCGAGGTGGATAACGTTCCGTATGTGTGTCTGGATTGGGAAGTGAGCACTCCCACCGCGCGCGGCGGCCAGACCCTGGTCCGGCTGAAGATGCGTAACCTGATAACCAATGCGGTGTTCGACCGGACCTATAAGGCGGGCGATAAGTTCAAGGAACCGGACTTGCAAAAGGTGCCGGCGTCTTATCTCTACAGCGATGGGGAAGGCTCGCACTTCCTGGATCAGGAGAGCTTTGAGACTCTCACGCTTTCGGGCGATGTGATGGGCAACGCGCTGGACTTCCTGGTGGACGGCATCATTGTCGAGCTCTTGAAGTACAACGGCAATCCGATCGGGCTGGAATTGCCGATGGTGGTGGAACTGGCGGTAGCGTTCACCGAGCCTGGGGTGCGCGGCGACTCGTCGAGCGGCAGTGTGACCAAGCCCGCGCGGTTGGAGACGGGGCTGGAAATCAAGGTCCCGCTGTTCATCAAAGAAGGCGAGAAGGTACGTGTGGCGACGGCCACCGGGGAGTTCGGCGGACGCGCTTAGAGGGAGACGGATGACCAACAGGCGCAGGTTCTTTCACGCGATGGCTGTGCTGCCGGCCGCTCAACTGGCGGTGGCCGCGCCGCAGGGCCTGGAGACCGATCGCCAATATTGGGTTCGTTTGCTCGCGAAGGTGGCCGAGCCGGTGCTGGTCAATCTGGCGGCGGGGGCGCTCAAGAAGAATATGCCCGTGGAGTGTGTGACGGGCAACGTCGCCGACCGGCGGAAGGTGACGCACCTGGAAGCGATCGGAAGGCTGCTGGCGGGCATCGCTCCGTGGTTAGAGGCGCCGCTAGGTGTGGGGCCGGAGCGTGACCTGCAGCAGCGCTTCGCGGGCCTGGCGCGGCAGGCGATCCGCAACGGGGCGGACCCTGGGTCGCCCGACTTCCTGAATTTCCACGAAGGTTCGCAGCCGCTGGTGGATTGCGGGTTCCTGGCGCAGGCGCTGTTGCGTGCGCCGAATGAATTGTGGAAGAAGCTGGATGGGGCCACTCAGAAAAATCTGGCGGCGGGATTTCTGTCGGCGCGCGCGATTACGCCGGGGCAGAATAACTGGCTGCTGTTCGCCGCCACCATGGAGACGGCGCTGGCGCTGATGGGCGAGCGCTACGACGCCATGCGGATCGATTACGCGGTGCGGGCGCACCAGCAGTGGTACGTGGGCGACGGCTTGTATGGCGACGGTCCGCGATTCCATTGGGATTACTACAACAGCTTCGTAATCCAGCCGATGCTGCTCGATGTGCTGCGCGGCATTGGGCCGTTTGCCAAGACGTGGCAGGCGTTGCTGCCGGATATCATGGCGCGGGCGCGGCGGTACGCGGCGATCCAGGAGCGCTTGATTTCGCCGGAAGGGACTTTCCCGGTGATCGGGCGGTCGATCTGCTATCGCACGGGCGCGTTCCAGGTGCTGGCACAGATGGCGCTTTTGGGCGAGTTGCAGGCTCCGCTGACGGGGCCGGGGGTGAGGTCGGCGCTGACGGCGGTGATGAAGCGCCTGATGGAGGCTCCGGGCACGTTCGATGCGCAGGGGTGGCTGACGGTGGGTTTCGCGGGGCACCAGCCGCATTTAGGCGAGAGCTACATTTCGACGGGCAGTCTTTATTTGTGCGCGGCGGTGTTCCTGCCGCTGGGCTTGGGGTCGGGCGATGCTTTCTGGGTGGGACCGGCGGAGGATTGGACTGCGAAGCGCATGTGGCGCGGCGAGGATGCTCCCGCCGACCACGCGATTTCGGTGTAGACCGCGGACTGAAACACTCCCTTACGGTCGTGGCTCTGATTGGGGTCGCGACTTCGGTGTAGAAAGGGCCGGCGTGGTATTCCGATTGCGATACCACTTCACGTGGCGAAGAGAAGGTCCTTTGAGGTCTGGTTCCGGTATGCCTTCTTGTGTGGCATCCTGACACTCCCCTGTTTCCGGGCGTCTGCACAGCTGCAGCTTCGCGTCTCAAGCGAGATTGCTCCCGCAGGTGCTTCCGTACAGTTCAAAGTGCGCTGCGATTCGCCGGCTTTGATCT
>JBDTPR010000167.1:0-11059 GCA_039932635.1 Candidatus Solibacter sp. | reverse complement strand
ACAAGGTGGTAGAGGCGATGCGCATCGTCAAGGCGCGCGCCCCTGAGTTGAACGCCGATGGCGAATTGCAGGCCGATGCCGCTGTGGATCTGATGGTCGGCAAGGGCAAAGCGCCGGGCTCAACGGTGGCCGGGCGTGCCAACACGCTCATCTTCCCGAGTCTGGAGTCTGCCAACATCGGCTACAAACTGGTGGAGCGCCTGGGGGGCGCGATGGCCATCGGACCCTTTTTGCAAGGGCTGGCGAAGCCGGCCAACGATCTTTCGCGAGGCTGCTCGGCGGAGGATATCTACAATGTGGCGGTCGTGACGGCGCTGCAGTCGGAGACGGACTAAGGATCGGAAGGCCATGCTGCCTTTTCGGCTGGTGTACCACGAGCGCTACGATCTGCACCTCGGGGATCACGTCTTCCCCGCCAAGAAGTATCGCTACTTGCGCGATCGCATGCTGCGCACGCGATTCGCCGTGCCCGAGGATTTCGTGGAGCCGCAGGCCGCGTCCGACGACGATGTCCGCCTGGTGCACGACGCCGAATACGTGGCCAAATTGCGCAGCGGCACGCTGAGTTACCAGGACATCCTGCGCCTGGAAATTCCTTATTCCCGGCAGATGGTGGAGGCGTTCTGGCTGGCGGCGGGCGGCTCCACGCTGGCAGCACGCGGAGCGCTGGAATGCGGCATCGGCTTCAACATCGGCGGCGGCTTCCATCACGCCTTTGCCGCCCACGGCGAGGGCTTCTGCGCCATCAACGACATTGCGATCGCGGTGCGCCGCGTGCAAGCCGACGGCCTGATCAAACGCGCCATGGTAGTCGATGTCGATGTGCATCACGGCAACGGCACCGCCGCGGTCTTCGATGCCGACCCCTCGGTGTTCACCCTTTCCATCCACCAGTTCAACAACTACCCCAGCGAGAAGCCGCTCTCCAGCCTTGACATTCACCTTGCCGACGGTACCGGCGATGCCGAGTATCTGCACCGCCTCGGCAATGGATTCCGCGCCGCGCTGGCGATGTTCAAGCCGGAATTGGTGCTCTATGTCGCCGGCGCCGACCCCTACCTGGAGGATCAGCTGGGCGGTCTCTCGTTGACCCTGGAAGGCCTGATGGAGCGCGACCGCCTGGTGATCCGCACCTGCTTGATGCAAGGTATTGCGGTGGCGGTGGTGCTGGCGGGCGGCTATGCGCAGAGCGTGGAGGACACCATCACGATCCACCTCAATACCGCGACCGTGGCCAAGGAAGTCCTGGAGAAGTTGCAGGCTTCCGGTGGCTGGCGTACACGGTCAGGCTGACCAATTCGCCGTCTCTACGCCGTACTGTAGGCTTCGCCACTGTGCTGTCCGCTGAAATTTGCGATTCTGGCGGAGTGAAGTACAATCAACTTACGTAAGACCACGGCCGCCACCCGAATCAGGGCGGAGGTGAAAATTCAAGTATGCACCGTACCGTATGCTGATTATCCCTACGTACAACGAACGCGGAAACGTGGCCACGCTGATCTCGAGGATCCGCAAAGCCGTTCCCGAGGAACCGATTTTTTTCGTTGACGACAATTCACCAGACGGTACCGCGGACGCGATCCGCGAAATCCAGAAGACCGACGCCGGCGTGCACCTGATGGCCCGCCCCGGCAAGGGAGGTTATGGCTCCGCCTGTCGCGATGCCATGCGCAAAATCCTCGCTGAGAACCTGGCGCCGTACGTGATTCAGTTCGATGCCGATCTCTCACATCCGCCCGAATTGCTGCCCATCATGATTGAGACCCTGCGCACCTCTTCGGTTGCCATCGGTTCGCGCTACGTGGCGGGAGGCGGTAGCCGCAATTGGGATTTCCGACGCAAACTGCTCAGTTTCGGCGGCAACCTCTACGCGCGAACTCTCACCGGGGTCCCGGTGCACGATATGACGTCCGGTTTTGTCGGCTACCAGGTTGACATTCTGCGCAAGATCGACCTGACCACCATTCGCTCCGAGGGCTATGCGTTTCTGATGGAAATGAAGTTCAGGCTGCAACGGCACGGGGCCACCTTTAAAGAATTTCCCATCGTATTCGTTGACCGCGAAGCCGGGAAGAGTAAGTTCAGCCGGAGGATCATGTACGAAGGAGTCCGCTTCCCATTGAAGGCGATGAGGGTCCGCCTGCATCTGGGCAGCTAATCGCCACCCTATTACTTATGAGCAGCCGCAAAGCATTGATCACGGGAATCACCGGCCAGGATGGCTCCTATCTGGCGGAGTTACTTCTGGCCAAGGGCTACGAAGTCCACGGCATTGTCCGGCGCGTCGCCCTGGAAGACCACGAGAACCGCCTGCAGCGCCTCGCCGGCATTCGCGACCGGGTCATCCTTCACGCAGGCTCGTTGGAAAGCTTCCCCAGCCTCCACCAGATTGTCCGCCGGGTGCTGCCCGACGAGTGTTACCACCTGGCTGCCCAGAGTTTTGTCAGCTACTCTTTCGACGACGAGTTTTCCACCCTGAACAGCAACATCAACGGCACGCATTTCATTCTCGCCGCCGTCAAGGACGCCGCGCCTGCTTGCCGCTTCTACTTCGCGGGCTCCAGCGAGATGTTCGGCAAAGTGGCTGAAATTCCCCAGGTGGAAACCACTCGCTTCCATCCGCGCTCGGCTTACGGGATTAGCAAAGTGGCGGGCTTCGACCTCACGCGCAACTATCGCGAAGCCTACGGCCTGTTCACCTGCAACGGCATCCTCTTCAACCACGAATCGGCGCGCCGCGGCCACGAATTCGTGACCCGCAAAATCAGCTTCGGCGCCGCCTCTATCGCCGCCGGTAAGAGCACGCAACTTCGCCTGGGCAACCTGGACGCGCGCCGCGATTGGGGGCATGCTCCCGACTATGTTGAAGCCATGTGGCTCATGCTGCAACAGGATCAGCCCGACGACTACGTCGTCTCCACCGGCGAGACTCATTCGGTGCGCGATTTCTGCGAGGCTGCCTTTGCCTGCGTGGGCCTGGACTACCGCGACCATGTGGTGGTTGACCCGAACTTCTACCGTCCGGCAGAGGTCGACCTACTGATTGGCGACGCCGCGAAGGCGAAGGCCAAGTTTGGCTGGGTTTCGCAGACCAGCTTCGCAGACCTGGTGCGCATCATGGTGGAAGCAGATTGCCGTACGCTGGGCGTCTCGCCTAAGTCCGGCGACCTGGCTACTGGCGCGTAGGACCGCGCCGGTTGCGGTTGCCGCCGGCTTCCATCTCGCTCAACTTGAAATCCGCGGGCGCTTCGAAGAGGATGCGCGCGGGTTCGGTGCGGCTGATGTTGATCAGGCGGGTCACGGTGTCTCCGTTACGCGGGTCCGAGTGTTTGGACAGCAGCGTAGTCTGGAGTTCGGCCGAATACCAGGATTCGTTCACGATGTGGATGGGCAGTTCGTTGCCGGCCTGCCCCGCGGGAATCGTCATGGTGGTGCGCCGGCCCTCCGCCTGAAGGCCTTCGATGGTCTGGCGGCCGAGCGATTCTGTCTTGAAATTCGAGTCGGAAGCGCCGCGGCGCCCCATGCCGCCCGGACCACGGCCGACGGCGTCGGGCGACATCGGCCCGCGCGGCGGGCCGCCGCGTCCGTCGCTCGATCGGACCGATTTGAACCCCGTGCGATCCTTGGAGTTTAGGGAGTAGTTCACGCCGGAAACCGGGTCGTTGATGAAGACCATGGGTTGCGGGCTGGAATTGGGCAAAAGGCCATTGAGAGTGACAGTCTGTTCGCGGCGCGTGCGGCCTTCGGAATCGCGATAGACCTTGGAGTTGACGGCCTGCCGTATGCGGTTGCCATCGGCCAGAGTGTGCGAACTCTCGGTCACCACGTCAGCGGTGAACGGCGCGTTCTTGACGCCGCTGCGCAGAACTCCGGGGCCGAAATCGCCACCGAGACCCGGTGGAGAATCGAACCCCATGCGGCCGCGTCCACCACCGCGACCGGGCGGCGGACCTTGCGCAGCGGCGACGGCGCTCAGGGCGATCATGGCAAACATTTTCATACGCATCGGCATTCCTCGATTTACGGCAAACGGCTATTCCAAAAAGCGCACGGCGCGGGCGATCCCGTTGGAGCCGAGCATGACATCGGCCTCCACGAGTTCCTCGGCGCGCTCGACGCTGACATCCAACCCAAGCGCAATCATGGCGCTGCGGGGGACTTCCATGCGGACTAGATTAACTTCGTCGCCATCGGCGGCCACACCGGCTGAATTAGGCAGCGGTATGAAGCCGTCGGAATCCTCCTGGGGCTGGAGCATGGCCAATTCGACGCCGCGGTGCGGCGCCGGACGGATGGCTTCAGGCTCGCGAGGGCGTACCAGGAAGACGGCGAGAGCCACCATGGCTGCAAGCGCGGCGGCCCAGGTGAGAACCGGGACCCAATGGCGCGCCGGCCTTCCGGCTTCCGAACCGGACTGCCGCCTGAATTCCTTCAGGAGGCGGCTTTCCACGCGCGCGGGCGCCTCGACGCGGCGCGCAGAGACGGCGAGCGCCCGGAACCCGGCTTCCAACTCGCGATGGCGGGCGATACGGGCCGCGCAGGCGGGACATTCGTCCAGATGCTGGTGGCCCTGGGAATCGCCGAGTTCGGGCAGAGTATTCCAAAATTCCTGACAGTTCATTACACGCACCTTACCGGCTTAAGAGATCCCAGCGCCTGCCGGGGATCGCGCTCCTGGTGGAGCCGTTCCAATAGCAATCCGCGAGCCCGGTGGAGCCGGGAACGGACGGTTCCGATGGGGCAGCCCAAGGCTATGGCCGCATCGGCGTAATCCACTTCCTCGAGGTCGCAAAGCACCACGACCTCGCGATATCGCCTGGGCAGCGCGTTCACGGCGCGGCGTAGCGTGTCCAGACCCTCGCGACGGGTCAGATCGAGCAGGGGATCGTCGATGACCGCGAGCTCAGGGTGTACGAAATCGTCCCCCTCGACTTCCAACGCGACGTCGGCCCTGCCCCGCTCCAGGTGGCGAAACACCAGCTTGCGTGCGATTCCGAACAGATAGCCGGAGAGGGTACCGCGATCCGGGTCATAGCCGCAATCTTCGCGCAAAAGGGCCAGAAAAACCTCCTGGGTGACGTCTTCGGCCACGGGCATGGAGCCGCTCATGTGCAGAGCAAAGCGGAAAAGTCCCGCCTGCCGGCGCCGGTAAAGCGTCACAAACGCTTCTTCATCGCCGCTCTGAACGCGAAGCAGCAGCTCGTCGTCGGTTTCGACCGGGTCTGACGTCATAGACCTTTCAACCATTATTCCGTAAAAGAATCAAGAAGTTCCACATTAAGTTGCTGTATACCGGGGATTTACCTCATGGCTTTCTTAGGCATTTCCCATAACAATAACTGAAACGTTACCAAATTAGTACTTTACGTCTAGTAGTCACTACCCATATCATTACTTTCTCGGACTAATTCTATGGCGCCCGGACATCAGATCGACGAAGCAACAATTCTCCGCATGAAACTGGCGGAAATGGAATCCGACGTGGAATTCCTCAAGCGAAGACAGGTAAGCGGCGAAAAGCGCTTCCGAGAGCTTCTGGACGCTGCGCCAATCATGGTGTGGATGTCCGGAACGGACGCCATGTGCACGTTCTTTAACCGCGCATGGCTGGAGTTCCGGGGACGCCCATACCAGGCGGAGCTGGGCAACGGGTGGACTGAGGGCATTCATTCGGATGACCGCGACCTGTGCCTGGAGACGTACCTGAAGGCCTTTACGGCTAGATCCCCGTTCCGGGTACAGTACCGTATGTTACGGGCTAACGGGGAGTACGCCTGGATCGAGAGCGCCGGCACGCCACTGATCGAAGACACGGTGTTCGTCGGCTTCATGGGCACGGCGATGGATGTGTCGGACCGGCGCAACCGGCTCTTCATACCGGATCGCGAATCGGTGCGACTGGTGTTTGCGCTGACCGAGCGGGAACGGCAGGTTCTGGTGCTGATCGCGGGCGGGAAATCGACCAAGGAAGCCGCCTCGCAGCTGGGTATCAGCTACAAGACGGCGGATTCGCACCGCAGCCGCATTCTGGAAAAGCTGGGCGTCCACGAGACCGCAAGCATGGTGCGGTACGCCATACGCGCGGGCCTGATCGAGGCGTAAGGTCGCGGGAACCCGGTCGGGCGGCTAGTCCACGCGTCCTACTGCCATCACAAAATACTGCGCACGTTCGGGGCCTGGATTTTTCCAGCCGTGCTCTTCGTTGGAATTGACGTAGACCACGGAACCCGGTCCGACGCGCGTCACTTTGCCTTCGATCGTGATATCGAGTTGACCGGTTTGCAGCATGACCATCTCTTCGTGAACGTGATGGTGGGCGGCGTGAGGCATCTGGCCGGGACCGAGCTCGGTGATGTGGATGTCCAGTTGGAAGCCTGCGTGATTCAAGCCGTCGAAGACATTGCGCGACTTGTTCGGGCCGTTGACTTTCTCGGGCAGATCTTCGAAGCGGCAGGCTTTGGAAGCCAGTTTGTTTCGGACCTTAGGCTGCGGCGCGGCAGTCTGTGCGGCGGCCAGCGCCGGCAGGAGTGCGGTAAGGTGGCGGCGGGTGACTTTCATGTATGTAGCGTAACTCAAGTGGCGCACCCATGTAGGGCCGACCCACAGGCAAGCAGGGCTCGCTCTGCGTCGGAGCTTCGCTCCGATTGTCCGAGCTGCGCTCGGATGCACCGACTAAAGTCGGTGCGCAGACTAAAGTCCGCCCCACAAAAGAATGTTCTATAGCAGCTTCGAGCCGTCGGGACTCAGTTTCGCCCGGCGATCCGAGTGGAAGGCCACGTTGGCCAGGTGCGGGGCGCTCACGGCGCTGGCGCCGACTTCGACGGGGGCGTTGGGCTGCTCGCGGCTCTTGACACAATCCATGAAGTTCTGGATATGCGGCTCGATGGGGATCGGCGCGGCCATTTCCTTCACGGGGGTGGGATTTTTGAGCCACGGTTCGGCCCAAATTTTGTAGCCGGCGGTATTGAGGATCATGGTGCCCTGGTCGCCCTGGAACATCACGCTCCAATCGTTGTCGTAGGAGTTGCAGTAGTTGAGGGTCCAGGTGGCCATCAGCTTCTCGTATTCGAAGACAGCGGTAAATACGTCGGGGACCTCGCTGCCGGTGTTCTTGGCTTTCTGTCCGAAGCTGATCGCGGACTTAGCGAAGCCCGCGCCGGTGAACCACTGCACGACGTCCATCAGGTGGGTGCCCTGGTCGGTCATATTGCCGCCGGAGTAGTCCCAAAAGTAGCGCCACGAGCGGAAGCGCATCGGTTCCAGATCGCGCTCCTTCGCTTTGCCGAGGAAGCGTTTCCAATCGAGTTTGCCGGGGAGGGGCGTGTTGTCGAGGGGCTTGGAGACATTCCAATTCCACATCGGCTTGGCGAGGGTCACCTTGCCGAGGATGCCGCTATCGAAGACTTTCTTGGCTTCGATGACCGCGGGGGCGCTGCGGCGTTGCATGCCGATTTGCACGATGCGGTCGGTCTTGCGGACGGCCTGGATCATGCGCTGGCTCTCCTCGAT
Organism: Candidatus Solibacter sp.; assembly: GCA_039932635.1. GTDB lineage: Bacteria > Acidobacteriota > Terriglobia > Bryobacterales > Bryobacteraceae > Solibacter. Next base: position 3,550 of record JBDTPR010000167.1, on the reverse strand, counting down.
GGAGTGCGACATAGGCTTTTCCAGGTAGACGTCTTTCTTGGCGTCGAGCGCGGCGAAGAGGCACGGCGCGTGCTGATGATCGGGCGTGGCGACCACCACGGCGTCGATACCGGGCTGTGCGAGGAGTTCGTGATAGTCCGTGAAGCTCTTGGCTTCGGGCGTGATTTTGAGGGACGCCTCGACGTTACGGTCGTAGACTTCGGCGATGGCAACGCATTGAGCGCCGAGTTTCTGGAAATTGGTTTGGAGGTAGCGGCCGCGGCCGCCGGATCCGATCAGGCCGTAGGAGAGGCGATCGTTGGCGCCCCAGGCGGAGCGGGGTATGAAGAGCGGGGCGGCGGTAAGCGCGGCGGCGATGAATTGGCGGCGGTCCTGTGACATGGCGGAATGTCCCTCACGCGCCAATGTAATGCGTGGCGGGGCGGGATGCAAGGGGCTCGGACACGGCGCTGTCCGCTGCCAGGTAGCCGCAGGCGCAGACGGCGAGGAAGAGGGTGAGGATTTCGCCGTCGTTCAGGTTGTGCTCGTACCAGCCGGCGCTGAGCGCGGCAAGCATCACGGCGATGGCGCCGTGAAGGACAAAGCGGCGTTCGCGGGCGTCCGCCGGCGTGGTGCGCGCGGCGCGGATGAAATCGCGCAGCATGACACCGAGAAACCAGAGGAAGGCAAGTAGTGCGGGCAGGCCCCGCTCTGCGGCGTATTGCAGGTAGACGTTGTGAAGGTGAATGTAGGCGCCGGTAGGCAGGGGGCGCGGAATGTCCGGCGGAATGTACCGCATGAACTGCGCTTTCACTTGTTCGGGACCGAGTCCGAACCAGGGGTGAGCCATAATCATTTCCCAGCCGGCGCGGCGGCAGACGACGCGGAACTGATTGGAATCGAGGTCTCCGGCGGGCCGGTAGGAGGAGACGATACGGTCGCCAATGCCCGCGGGATTGAGCCAGAGCAGCAGCAGCACCGGCAGCGGAGCGAGGAGCAGCCATTTCCTATTCCGCAGCCACACCAGGTACCCACCGCCGAGCGCCGCACCCATCCACATGGAGCGGGTGTAGGCGGCCAGGAACGAGACGGCGATGAGGGCCGACATGGCGGCCAGGGCGGCGGCAAAGCGTCCGCGCGCGGCGAAAAAGAGGAGCGCGGAGAGCAGTAGCAGGACCATCATTTCTTCGCCCGAGAGGGTCATCCAGTGGCTGGTGAAGCCCGTGATGCGCTCGACGGTGTAGTATTCGCGGAAGTCCCTTTCGAGCAGGCGCGCCTCGCGAAGCTTATTCCAGAACTGGTGCAGGCTCCAGACGGCGGAGAGCGTCATCATGCCGGCGCAGGCGACCACCAGGGCGCGGATCTCGAGCAGCGTACGGAAGGTGCTGTACACCAGCAGGAGCACGAAATACAGGTAAAACTTGCGCGGCCCTGGCCAGCCCTCGCGGATGTGACCGGAGAGGGCAACACTGATCACGGTGGCGGCGAAGAATAGTGCGAGCGGGAGGGCGACGGGCGGGAAGCGCAGCGGATGAGCGAACGCGAAATGGCCGGCCAGCAGCGCCACCACAGCGACTGCGATCAGAACGTTAGATAAGGAATTGCTGCACAGTACCGCCACCACGGACGCGAACGCGAGGTAAAAGGGCAGCCGCCTGGGATCGAATTGTGTCAGAAGACCAGTATGCCAGTCTTCACAGTTGTGCCGGGCGGATACAGTCAACCGGGCCGGCCGCACGTGTTAGTATCCAGATTCGAGGGAGAAACTAAGTGAAACTGAACACCGTAGTAGCCGGGGCCGCGATTCTGGTAGCCGCGGCCGTGACCGTACGCTCGCAGAATACGGCTGCCAAGCCCGTGATGGCGGCAAAGGTGGCCGTGGTCGCGATGCGCGACGCAATGTTGAACACCCAGGATGGCCGCAAAGCCATGGCGGGTATGAAGGACAAATTCGAGCCCACGCGCCTGGAACTGGAGAAGCGGCAGAAAGAGTTGCAGTCCCTGTCGGAGCAACTGCGCCGGGCCACAACGGCCGACGCGCAGCAGAAGCTGAACGCCGAGATGGCCGCCAAGAAAAAGACGTTCGACCGCGATGCCGAAGATCTGAATAATGAAGTGCAGCAGGAAGACGGCAAGCTCATGGAGGCTGTCTCGCAGAAGATGGCCGGCGTGATCGATGAGTTCGCGAAGAAGAACGGCTACACGGTTGTACTCGACGCGGCGGAACCCGTGATGTGGGCTTCGGAATCGTCCAATGTGACGCCCGAGGTGATCAAACTGTACGATCAGAAATTCCCCGTGGCTGGAATGGCGCCGCTCAACATTCCCGCGGCTCCGGGGAAGAATCCCGTAGCGCCGACGAAAGCACCGGCCGCCCCGCCGAAGAAGTAGGATGGGGCTACGGGCCGCGGGTTTACGCGCGCTCCGGGCGGGTTGCCAGCCTGCCCCACGGTGGTCCTATTTTTTCGCGCGCCAGAACTCGGGTTCCACTTCGGCGAAATCGTTGGAGACGTAGCTGATCCGCGGCTCCACTCGGAACAGCAGATGCTCGCGGGAGATTTCCGCGTCCGAGGCGATCTGCTTGGCATCGGTGGCCTTCGCCACTGCGAGCCCCTCGGCAAACACGGGGATGGGATTGCGGCCATCGTCGAAATTGCGCAAGGAAGTAATCGGCGCCAGGAAGACGAAGGTCCCCGAGGGCGCTCCCGAGATCACCTGATAGGCGAGGTCCGGCCGATCGAGATTGATCACGTCGGCAGTGGCGCGGCGCAGGCGAATCAGTTCCCCGAAGGCGGCCTCCATACCCGGACGGATGCGAAAGATCGACACCTGAAAGTAACGGGCATGCGCGAACATGCGGATCGCCTGATCGGGCCGGTAGCTCCAGTTGGGGCGATACAGCGACATAATCGTGCGGGCGGGCGCCAGCACGTCGTCCTGCAACGGGTCCGAGGCGTCGGAATTGGCACGCATCGGTGAGATCGCGGCCATGCGCTGGTCGAGATCTTCCACGCTGGCGAAGGAATAGTGGGCCTCCACGAGCCATGTTTCGGGCAGCCCCGTCACCGAGGTCATGCCCACAACGTTCAGTTGTGCCTGTGCATTTGCGTACGGCTTGAGGGACGCGCCGCCGGTGCCTGGCTTACGCACCAACTGTATGATTGGCGGCGGTTCGATCAGTCCCTGGGCGAGCGCGACTCCGGCCAGAAATCCAGCCAGCAGAATGATTCGCATAGTTCTCCTATAACACCAGACGCGCAGGCGCGCTGCAGTGTGGATCAAAAGTGCGATCCAAACCCACGTTGTTAGAATCGGAAGATGCGATTTCTCGCCATTGCTTCTCTTACGGTATTTTCGTTCGCTTCGCTAACGGCACAAACCCCGGTCAAATTGAAAGTGGACGCCACGGATGCCGCGCGGCGCCTGTTCCACGTGCAGATGTCGATGCCCGCCAAACCCGGCGCCATGACGCTGCTTTACCCGGAGTGGATTCCCGGCGAACACGGCCCTACAGGTCCGATCGCCAACCTGGTGGGACTGCGTATTCAGGGCGGCGGGAAGACCATTCCCT
>JBDTPR010000166.1:0-11112 GCA_039932635.1 Candidatus Solibacter sp. | reverse complement strand
AGCATTCGCCCCGGCAATGAACAGGGGCGCGCGACCGACGAGCGCATCGCCATGAAGCACGGCGCGCTCGGCCAGGAGACGACTGGCGCGGCGGGCTTCGCAATGGCGATGCGCAGCCTCCCGGCGATCCTGGAATACGCGCACATGGTCGGTCTGCCGTACATGGCGCACTGCGACGAATAAAAGAGTAGTCGGGTCCACGCCCTGGCGAGGACGGCACATTGGCGCATCACGAAGAGCAGGATGACGATTGCCATCGAGCTTTGCGCCAGCACCTGCGAGACCCCGGTGTACGCGCCGAGGCATAGCAGTACGATCAGCCAGAGCACCGCGTAGAGGCCGAGGGTGCGGCCGGGCGCCCGCAAGATCGTGCCGAAGGCGCCGAGGTAGGCGCGCATCGCCTTGCGGCTGCCGTCAGTGACCAGGCGTATGGCCGCATAGTCGAACGCGAGGCTGCAGAGGCCGAGCGTGATGGCGGTTACGGAGTAGGTGAACCAACTCCAGTGGACCAGCGGCGTGGCCTCGTTGCCTTCGCCCCAGAGTTTGGCGCCCGCCGTACCGAGGCCGGCGTGCAGGGCCAGGGCGGCGGCGAAGAAAAGCAGCGAGAAGAGTGCGAGACGAACAATTCGCCAGAAGTTACGTCCACAGCCGGCGAAGAACATCTCTGCCGTGTAAGGCTCTCCCGCGCCGAAGACTTGTAGCGCGCCACTCAGCAGGAAGAGTTGGAGGAGGCGCGCCAGCGCCGCGAGACCCACCAATGCCGCGACAATCGGCATGGCGGGGAGGGCGGATTGCACAAACGTCTCGACGATCCACGAGAGGTCGAGACTGCCGGCCATGGCGGTTGCCCAGGTGCTGCGGCCCAGCGATCCCAGCGGGACGGTCATCACGATAGCGGCGCCGGCGATGGCGGGTACCGTCGCGGCGGCGTAGAAGAGCAGCACCATGCGGCGGGAGTGGTTCAGGTCTGTGACGCCGCGGCCGAGAGCCTGGAAGATCGTCATGGCAGCACCATCTGGAGCCAGAAGAGTAAATTGGAGCCCCAGCGGGCGAAGGGCAGCGGGTACGGCGAGGCGCGCCAACTGTTGTCCGCGATGCGGGAATCCAGCAGGATACCGCGGCCCGGATCGATCTGGACGGAGCGCGGTCTGCTGGCGGTGGTGAATTCGAGTTTCACCCAGCGACTCGCGCCATCCCAGTGACGGCGTATGATCTCGCCGTTGTTGAGCTGCATTTCCATATCGACGGGGAGGATGGCTTCGCCTTCGCGCGTGAGCCGCACGGTGGTGCGGTACCGTATCGGCCCTGCGCGTTTTTCGGCGTCTTTCGCGGTGACTTCGATCCGCTTGCCGTTGTCGAGGAAAGATCCGAGGCTGGGCGGGATTCTTTCCGAAGTGACCTCGGCGACGCGATAGTTGAGGTCGTTGGTTCCGAACACGAATTGATCGAAGTAGGACGTGAGGTCCTGGCCCGAAACTTCGGAGGCGAGGCGCACGAAATCGCGCGATGTGGGGTGCTGAAATTTGTAGCGCTGATACCAGGCCCGCATGATGCGCGCCATGGCGCCCGGCGGCAATCGATTCTCCAGCGTGCGCAGCACCACGCCCGGCCGCATGTAGGAATTGATGCCGTAGCTGGTGCTGTTGTAATACTGCCAGCCGTTGGTCCCCACGGCGTCATGTTTGCCGTACAGCAAGTGTCCGCTGCGGTTGACCGCATCCGAACCGATGCGTGGAGTGTCGAGCAGATTGCCGAGGGGCAGGCCGAGGAACGAAATCGGCAGGGTGCGCGTGCCGTAGGCGAGGTCCATCACCTTGCTGGTGGAGTAGGTGTTGAAGCCCTCGTCGAGCCAGCTCTCTTCGAATTCGTTGCTGCCCACCATGCCATACCAATACTGGTGTCCGAATTCGTGGACGACCACCTCTTCGGGAGTGCCGTCGTCCGGGCCCGGGTTCCACGAGGTGCCGCCGGTGATGAAGGTGGGGTACTCCATGCCGCCCGCGCCGCTAGCGCCGTAGGGCGGATCGACCACGGTGATGGTGTCGTAAGGGTAAGCGCCGTACCAGAGGCCGAACCACTTCAGGCCGTTTTCGGTGGCGCGGAAGTGGCGGTCGATCTGCGCGCGGTGCTCGGGCTGCAGCAGCAGGATCATGCGCACGGGTTTGAGCGCAAGTTCGGCGGTCGGGAGATTGAGGAGCTTGGCGGTGGCTTCGAGTTCGGCGGGTGTGACGAGTTTCGCCGGGTCGAACTGGCGCTCCACGCGGATGAATTTGGGCGAAGCCGTCCAGGCGAAATCGTGCACGTCTTCCTGATGGAAACGGTACGTTTTACGCTTGGCGGCGGCGTCTTCGGCGACGCTCTGCTGCACGCCGGTAGCGCCGATTACGAAATCCGAAGGCGCGACAATTTCGACATCGTAGACCCCGTAGTCGGCATAGAACTCCGTGTTGGCGTGGAATTGGTGGCAGTTCCAGGCGCCCTGGACCGCGTAGCGCATGCCGGCCTTTTCATAGACGCCGATTTTGGGGAACCACTGGCCCACCAGGAAGAAATCATTGCGATAGCCGGTGCGCGCGAAGACCTTTGGCAGTTGCGACACGAAATCGATTTGGAGCGTGATGGAGGCGCCGGGCTTGACGGGGGAAGGCAGGGTGACGGCGATCACGGTGCGATCGTCTTCGTTCGTGTCGTCTGGATGGATGTAGCGAGTTGACTTCAGCAGGTCGGCGCCGTTTTCAATCTGAAAGCGGTGCAGGTCGATCCAGCCCCAGCCGCCTTTGGCCATGCGGTCCGAGCGCAACTGGCCGCCAGATTCGCGCATGAAACTGCTCTTCTCGTTTTGAAAGGCGTTGAGGTAGAGATGGAAGCGAAGTTCGGCGACGGAACCGGGGGAGTCGTTGAGCCAGGTGAGGGTTTGGCGGCCGGTAACGGTCTTTTTCTGTGCGTCGAGTTCGGCATGGATGCGGTAGTTCACGACCTGCCGGCTCAGGGCGGCGCCCGCAGGCAGGCAATGGAAGGCGCCCAGGAGAAGGGCCGTCCCGAGGTATCTGTGCATAGAGTCGCGTGCATGGTAGCGAATCGCGTGCCTGGATACAAGGCCGGTGTACGTTCGCTTGTCGTGGAGCTACACTGACTTCTGCATGACTACCAAACCGCTAGCGCGCCGCAGTTTTCTACAGCTTGCCGTGGGGGCAGGAGTCGCTGCCGCCGCGCCTACCCGTCCGCCGAACATCGTGATGATCTACGCCGACGACCTGGGTTATGGCGATCTGGGCTGCTACGGTTCGGGCATACGCACGCCGAATCTGGATCGCATGGCGGCGGAGGGCATTCGCTTCACGCAGTTCTACTCGGCGAACCCGGTGTGCTCGCCCTCGCGCGCGGCGCTGCTCACGGGGCGGTATCCCACGCGAACCGGTGTGCCGAACGTGATTCTAGCGCCGGACAAAACCGGCCTGGCAGAGACCGAAGCCACCCTGGCGGAACTGCTGAAGCCACAGGGCTATCAGACGATGATCATCGGCAAGTGGCACTTGGGACATCAGCCGCAAATGCTGCCGACCCATCGCGGATTCGATGAGTACTTCGGCATCCCGTACTCGAACGATATGACGCCGCGTCCGCTGCTCCACAATACCGAAACCCTGGAAGAACCGGCGGGGCTGGAGACGCTGACCGCCCGTTATACCGAGCAGGCGTTGAAGTTCATCGAGCGGGCCAAGGGGGCGCCGTTTTTCCTGTATATGCCGCACACGTTCCCGCACATTCCGTTGGCGGCGTCGCCAAAATTCCGAGGGAAATCACCGCTCGGGATGTATGGCGATGTGGTGGAGGAACTGGATTGGAGCGTCGGGGAGGTGCTGGCAAAACTGAAGAAGGAAGGCCTGGACCGTCAGACGCTGGTGATGTTCTCGTCGGACAACGGGCCATGGTATCAAGGCAGTCCAGGACAATTGCGGGGGCGTAAGGGCTCCACGTACGAAGGCGGCGTGCGCGAGCCATTCATCGCGCGTTTTCCGGGGCGGATCCCGAAGGGGGCAGTGTGCAAAGGCGTCGCCGGGACCATCGATATCGTACCCACGGTGCTCAAATTGACGGGGGCGGCGGGTCCGAAGCTGCCGGTGGACGGGATCGACATCTGGCCGCTGATCAGCGGCGCGAAGGCGAGTCTGGAGCGCGAGGCGCTGCTCTATTTCGACGGCTGGAATCTGCAGTGCGCGCGATGGAAGCAGTGGAAGCTCCACTTCGCGAGGTACAACACATTCGCCTACAGTCCGGCGCCGGCGGCCGGAAGAGTGAACCTGCCGCTAACCACTCCGGAATTGTACGACATCGAGCGGGATGCCACCGAGGCCTACGACGTGGCGGGTGAAAATCCCACAGTAGTGGCGGAGATTCTGGGGCGGATCGAGCGTCTTGTGCCGGGATTCCCTACAGAGGTAGGGAATGCCTGGGCGCAAACACGGGGAAGGCAGACCGCGGTGCGTCCGGCGGGGGCGCTACCCGCCTTGATGCCGCCAAAATAACGTTAACTTAGTGAGCCGATTTCCACCGCCGCTGCGCGTATTAGGGTAGTGACACCTACGGAAGCGGGCTTACCGGCCCTGAAGTACCGCCTTAAAGTCGCCTGGATGGCGGGGGATTACGACCGCTACTCGCGATACCTGAAGACGGGGGCGGCGGAATTTTACGAAAGGCTCTGCATTCCACCGGGTGCGGGGCTGTTGGATGTGGGTTGCGGCTCCGGAACCCTGGCGCTGATGGCAGCCCGCAACGGGGTGGTGGCCGCCGGCGTGGACATCGCTCCGAACTGGATCGAGCGTGCGCGCTGCCGGGCCGCCACCGACCGTTTGAAGGTAGATTTCCGCGAAGCCGACGCGGAGTCGCTGCCCTTCGCGGACGCTCAATTCGATTTCGTGACCAGCATGTTTGGCGGGATGTTCGCGCCGCAACCCGACTTGGTGGCGAAGGAGATGGCGCGCGTTTGCAGATCGGGCGGCGCCATCGCAATGTCCAATTGGACACCCGGAGGCTTTGCCGGGCAGATGTACCGCATCATCGCACGGTACGTTCCCACGCCGATGATGACATCGCCGTTCCTGTGGGGCGACGAGGCCGTGGCACGGCAGCGCCTCCAACCGTACGTGAGTTCGCTCCGCGCGAGCAGGCGCACGTACATTTTCGAGTATCCCTATCCGCCGGCGAGCGTGGTGGAGTTCTTCCGGGAGAATTACGGCCCGGTGGTGGCGGCGTTCGGTCACTTGGATTGCACGGGGCGGCGTGCACTGCGCGCCGAGTTGGATCTGCTCTGGACGAAGTGGAATAACTGCCCGCATGGCACGACGTGCGTACATAGCGACGCGCTGGAATTGATCGCGACCCGCGCCTGAGGGCCGGTCCGCATCGGGTACACTATTCCAATGCGGAAAACAGTCTTGCTCGCGATGCTGGGTGTAGCTGCGCTCGGCGCCCAAGCCAAAGTCGCTCCGGAAAAAGAAGCGGCCATGAAGGCTGATCTGGCCGGACAGATCGACGCCATGAAGAAACAGGCGCAGGTCATGGTGGATAGCGTCTTCAGCTTCGGTGAACTGGGTTTCCAGGAATACGAAACGTCGAAGTACCTGACGGGGCTGCTGGAGAAGGAAGGCTTCAAGATCGAGCGCGGCGTCTCCGGCATTCCCACCGCATGGGTGGCAAGCTGGGGCTCGGGCAAGCCGGTGATCTCGCTGGGCAGCGACATCGACGACATTCCGCAGGCCTCGCAGAAGCCCGGCGTGGGCTGGCACGAACCGATGATCGAGGGCGCGCCCGGTCACGGGGAAGGCCACAATTCCGGTGTGCCGCTGAACATCATCGCGGCGCTGGCCGTGAAGAAAGTGATGGAGCGCGAGCACCTGCCGGGCACCATCCGCTTGTGGCCGGGAGTCGCCGAAGAGTTGGTGGGCACGAAGGCGTACTACGTGCGCGACGGCATGTTCAAGGATGTGGACGTCTGCCTGTTCACCCACGTGGCGGCGAACCTCGGCGTATCGTGGGGCCCGTCGCTAAACCAGAACGGGCTGGTGAGTATCGAGTACATGTTTAAGGGCGAGAGCGCGCACGCGGCGGGTTCCCCGTGGCGCGGCAAGAGCGCGCTAGACGCGGTGGAACTGATGGACGTGGGCTGGAACTTCCGCCGCGAGCATCTGCGGTTGGCGCAGCGCTCGCACTACGTGATCACAAATGGAGGAGACCAGCCGAATGTGGTGCCGCCGACGGCGAGCGTCTGGTATTACTTCCGCGAGGCCGATTACGACCACATCATGGACATGTGGCGGATCGGCGACAACATGGCGAAGGCGGCGACCCTGATGACGGACACCACGGTAACGTCGCGCCTGTTGGGCTCGGCGTGGCCGGGTCACTTCAATCGGCCGATCGCGGAGGCGATGCAGGAGAACATTAAGAAGGTGGGAATGCCGGCGTGGTCGGAAGACGACCAGACCATGGCGAAGGGGCTGCAGAAGGAATTGAAGCAGCCGGTGCGCGGGTTGACGACGCGTGTGGGCGAGCTGCGGCCGCCGCGGGTGGAGACGCCGGCGGATGGCAGCGAGGGCCCGCAGGTGGGTCCAACGGGCGGCGGGTCGGACGATATCGGCGACGTGAGTTGGAATGTCCCGACCGTGACGCTGCGGTATCCGTCGAATATTCCCGGCGGTCCGGGCCACAATTGGGCGAATGGAATCGCGATGGCGACGCCGATTGCGCATAAGGGCGTGGTGGCGGGCGCGAAGGTGCAGGCCATGACGATGCTGGATATCCTGCTGCATCCGGAACTGGTGGAGAAGTCGTGGGCGTATTTCAAGGATGTGCAGACGAAGGATGCGAAGTATAAGAGCTTCCTGCGTCCCGAGGATAAGCCCGCAATCTGGCTGAATAAAGAAACGATGGAACGGTTCCGTCCGCAGATGCAGAAGATGTATTATGACGCCGGTAAGTACGATACCTATCTCGAGCAGTTAGGGATTAAGTATCCGACCGTGCGGTAGTGCGAAAGGTCGCAAGGCCATTGTGGGGCAGGCTGGCAGCCTGCGGCGGGTTGGCAACCCGCCCTACAACTGTTTCGACATAGTTACCAGGTGGACTGGTTGCTTCGTCGGCTCGTCTTCGGGGAAGGGCTTGGTGCCTTCCGGTGTGTAGCCCAGTTTGCGGTAGAAGGCGGGGAGTTCCTCGCGCACGTTGACGATCGTGATGTCCATGTAGCGGCAGCCGTGGCCGCGTGCGTAGTCCTCCGCGGCATTCACCAGCAGGCGTCCGAGACCAGTGCCCTGGCTCGCGGGATGCACAGAAAGCGGGCCGAAGTAAGCGCGCTCGCCGCGCAGTTCCACGTAGACACAGCCATCGAGACCCTCGGTAATGAGGAAGATGCCTTTGGCGAGGAGCGCGCCCAGGCTGGCTTCGCTGAGACGGTCGGAATTGAGGAAGAATTTCTCCACCTGATAGGCGGCGTTGGTGATGCGCAGGATGTCGGCGGTTTCGTGGGGTTCCGCGACGCGGACGTTCATGGGCATAGATTAATGGATGATGGTGTTGGCCATGCGATCGTCACTGAATTCGGTGCGGTCGCCGGAACCCTTGCCGGGTGCGGGCAGGAGTCGTGCGGCGAGCGGCTTACGCCACTTGAAGGCGAGGGACGCGACGTCGCCCATGATGCGCGCGAGGGTGGCTTCCGAAGTGTCGCCGCGCAGCGGGATGGTGTCGAGTCCGCCGGCGCAGACCGCGGAATAGGCGAGCAGCGAATCGATATTGTAGGTGCGCTGCTCCCAGCGTTTCAGGAGCACGGCGTCTTCGAGTACGGGCACCATGAGGCCGGAGTAGCCAACCTGTTTGACCGGCGTGGATTGCACCGCGCGCGTGATGATGCCGGCGACCGTCATGGTGCCGGCGGACCCGAATGGCGCTCCCAGGTAGTTCTCGAAAGCGCGGCCGATGGAGACTTCGCCGAGCGGCGCGGGCGTGGGATCGATGCCGGCGTAGGCCCACTTGGAAGAGGCGGCGATGCGCACGGCGGCGGCTTCGGCGCGCATGAGATGGGTGGTAAGCGCGGCGGCGAGTTTACTCTCGGCGGGCCCGGGTTCGTGGACCTGCGAGAAAATTTCGGCGACGACGTTGGCGCTTTCGAGTCCGACGGCGAAGGTCTTGCCGGGGCCGTCATGCCAGGCGGCGGGATAGAAGGGGGTGTACGGTTTGATCATCGCGGCGGTGGCGAAATTGAGATTGCCTTCGCCGTGCGGGCTCCTGGCGGCCACGGCTTTCACCAGGCGGGCGGCCTCGCGGATGCTCTTCCAATGGATGCCGTTCTCGGCGGCGACGATCATACTGCCATTGATCTTCAGGGTGGAGAAGGCGTCGATCGCGAGATCGACGGGGCCGCTCTCATCGTCATCAGTAAGGCGTATGGCGCCCAGGTTGGGGGTGAAGCTGTGCTTGATGGCGAGTTCGGAGTAGTGCTTCAGAAGAGCGAGCGCGTCGGCACGCTTAATGCCCTTGGTGTAGTTGGCGAGGGGTTGAGTGACGACTCGGATGGTTTCGACTTCGAAGCCCGAGGCTTTGTATTCGTCGCGCGCGGCGTTCAGGAATTGGACGGTCTCCGCGATCTGCGCGTCCAGGTGCGCGGCGTCGATGCGGATAAAGGCGGTGATGGCGCGGACCTTGGGTTTCGCCTGTCCAAGTGCGAAGGGAATTGACAGTAAGGCGAGAAGCAGGATTTTGCGCATGGGACGTTTATACCACGCACGCTGTTACAATCGCGCTTAGTTAGTGAAGTATCCTCTCCTAGGTCCTCTGGCCGCCCTTGCTTCGGGTGTCTTGGCCTTTCGGTATGTACCGCTCGAAACGTGGGAATCGGCGGGCGCCGCGGCAGCGTTTGTAACGCTGTGGTGCCTGGCGTGGTGGCGCGGTTCGCGCGTGCTGGCTTATGTCTGCTGCATGCTGGCGCTGTTCTTCGCCGGTGCGTTGGATGCGCGGATGCATGCGCCCGGGGCGGCGCCGACCATTGACGTGAGCGGCCGCGAAGTCGTGATTATCGGCGGCTGCGTGGTGGAGCCTCCGGCGGTTTCAGGCGAGCGCGAGCGCTTCATTCTGGAATTGGATCGCGATGCGCGGGCGCAGGTAACGTTTTATATGAAGCCCGGCGAGGCGCTGCCGAAATTGCGCTACGGGCAGAATATCGAGTTGGAGGGAAAGCTGCGGCCGCCGCGCAATTTCGGCAATCCGGGAGCGTTCGACTACCGGCGTTTCCTTGCGCGGCAGAACGTTTACTGGACTGCCTCGGCGGCGGCGGGCACGGTGCGCGTGCTGCCCGGCCATTGCGGCAATTGGTTTCAGAAGGCCGTAATGGACGTGCGCGCCGCCGCGCTGGAACGCATCGACCGGTTGTATCCCGGCGACCCATACCACGCGGGGATGATGCAGGCGATCCTGATCGGGCAATCGTTCCAACTGCAAAAGGTGTGGACCGAGCAATACCGGTCCACGGGCACGTTTCATGCGCTCGTGATCTCGGGAACGCATGTGGCGGTGCTCGCGGCGTTCTTTCTGTTCCTGCTGCGGATCTGTTTCGTGCGCGAGAGCGTCGCGCTCTTCGTCACGGTGCTGGCGGCGTGGGCCTACGCGCTGGTCACGGGGTGGCAGGCGCCGTGCGTGCGGTCGGCCGCGGGGCTGACGCTGTTCATGATCGCGGGGTATTTTTACCGCCGCACGCGGATCTTGAATCTGCTGGCGGCAGTGGCGCTGGGGTTTCTGATCTTCGACCCGGAGCAGTTGTTCGATGCCAGTTTTCAACTGACATTTCTGGCGGTGGGTTTCCTCGGGGCGTTCGCCGCGCCGGCGATCGCGGCAACCTCGGGACCGCTGATGTCGGGATTGCGGGAGCTGGGCGACACCGGCCGCGATCTCCATGTGGACGCGCGCGCGGCGCAGTTCAGAATCGAAATGCGCTTGCTTGCCGAGACGCTGCGCGCACCGCTATGGCTGGTCGCCTGGCCCGCGCGCTTGATCTTCTTTGGCTACGAGATAGTGCTCACGTCGGCGGTAGTGCAGATGGGCCTCGCGCTGCCCATGGTGGTCTACTTTCACCGGTTGGGATTCTCCGGGCTCTCCGCGAATGCCTTCGTGGTGCCGCTAATGAGTGCGGTGGTGCCGGTGGGCTTCGTGGCAGTGTTCACGGGATGGCACTGGGTGGCGCACTTGGCGGGCGCGATTCTGTGGCTCTCGCAGAAAGTGGTGTGGTTCCACGCAAATCTGGAACCGAACTGGCGGATTCCGACACCGCCCGTCTGGCTCGGGATTGCGCTGGCCGCGGCACTGGTGGCATCGGCGGTGTGGCGTACGCGATGGGTTGCGGCTGTGGTCGCCGTACTGCTGGGGCTGCTGTTGTGGCACCCGTTCGCCGCGCAGGTGTGGCCGGGCGAGCTTGAGTTGACGGCGATCGATGTGGGTCAGGGCGACAGCCTGCTGCTGGTGTTCCCGGATGGGAAACGCATGCTGGTGGATGGCGGTGGAATTCCCGCGTTCGGGCGGACGTCGCGGTCGCAGATGGATATCGGCGAGGATGTGGTGGCTCCGTATTTATGGGACCGCGGCTTCCGCAGCGTGGATGTGGTGGCGCTGTCGCACGCGCATGAGGATCACAGCGGTGGACTCGCGGCGCTGATCTCAGCATTCCATCCGCGAGAGGTGTGGACGGGGGTGACACCGGAGAGTCCGGAGTGGAATGCAGTGCGCGAGAAAGCGGTGGCGGTGGGCGCGAAGATTGTGCCGTTGCATGCGCCGGGTCGTTTTCTTTGGGGTGGGGCGGCGATCGAGGTGCTCGCTCCGACGGTGGATTACGTGCCGGTCGGCGAGCCGAAGAATAACGACTCGCTGGTCATGCGCGTGCAGTTCGGCGAGCGAAGTTTCGTTCTGAGTGGGGACGTGGAGCGGTCGGTCGAGCAGGAGATCGTAGGTGGCATGGGGCACGGCGATGTGCTCAAGGTGGCGCATCATGGCAGCCGCACCAGCAGCACGGAGACTTTCCTGGGCGCGGTGAATCCCGGCTTTGCGGTGATTTCGGCGGGGTTTGAGAATAGCTAC
>JBDTPR010000165.1:0-11144 GCA_039932635.1 Candidatus Solibacter sp. | reverse complement strand
GGGCAGAATTCATTCTGCGTACCGACTTCAGTCGGTACCAAGGTTCTGGCAGCCCTGTCCCGAGCTACCGCTCGGATGTACCGACTGAAGTCGGTGCGCAGAATGAATTCTGCCCCACCAAAACGCTAGCGGCCGGCGACGGCGGCCAGAGCCTGTTCGAAATCGGCGAGCAGATCGCGCCAGTCCTCGACACCCACTGAAATGCGCACCAGTCCGTCGGTGACGCCACTTTCTTCCAATTCCTGCGCCGACATCCCGGAATGCGTGGTGCTCTTCGGATGGCAGGTCAGCGATTCCACACCACCCAGCGAGACGGCATTGCGCGCGATCCGGACGTGGCGCAAAAATTCGAACGCAGCGTCCTTGCCGCCCTTGAATTCGATGGAGAACATCCCGCCTGGAAAGTCGCACTGCTTCTCGAAGATGCGCTTCTGCTCAGGATCCGTGAAAAGCGTCGGGTAGATCACGCGATTGAGCAGCTGGTGGCCATGCAGGGCTTCGGCAATTCGCTGCGCGTTCTTGCTCTGTCGATTCATACGCAGCGCCACGGTGGAAAGCCGGCCGTCGAGCATCCAGCATTCGTCGGGCTGCATGATATTGCCGAACATACTGCGCACGCCGCGGATTTTCTGAATGATGTCGGAACTGTGGGTGATGGCCACGCCGCCGAGCATGTCGCTGTTGCCGGAAAGGTACTTGGTGGCGGAATAGAGCGTGACGTGCGCGCCCAGCGTCAGCGGGTGCTGGAAACTCGGGCCTAGGAACGTGTTATCCACCAGGACTGGAGGCTTATCGGGGTGAGCGGCTGCCGCGGCGGTGGCGCGCTCGATATCCGTCATCGTCATCGTCGGGTTGGCGGGCGTTTCGAGCAGCACCATACAACAGTTGCGGGCCGAGCGAATGGCCGTGTCGATGGCGTCGGTGTCGCCGCTGGCAACCGGAATACCGGTGACGCCGAGCGGTTTCAGAAAGCGGTGGATGAGCCCGGTGGTCCCGCCATACAGCGGCGTGGTGTACACAATGGTGCTATCGGGACGCGCGAACGCGAAGAACGCGGTCATGATGGCAGCCATGCCGGAATTGAAGACAGCGGCGTAGCGGCCACCGGCATCCAGCGGGACAATCTGGTCCTCGAGAATCTCCGCGTTGGGATGCGAAAAGCGCGAGTAAATAAGGTCGGCGCGGTCGCCATTTTCGGGCTTGATCTTGCCTGTGATGATGGCGAAGGCGTGTTCCGCCAGTTCAGGACTTGGAAACACGTACGTCGAACTGCGAAACACCGCCGGACGGGCCGAGCCGACGGATAGAGTCGGGTCGAACCCCGCTGTGAGCACCGCCGTACGCGGGCGGACCGGATGGATGTGATCGGGCATGGATGCCTCCCAACAGAGAGTGTAACCCGAAAGCACAACTCCTGCGTGGTGCTATTTGTCCCGAAACCGACAAATCCAGCGGAGAAATCGTCGCGGAGAGCGATCAGGCGTTGGTAGCGTCGGCGGAACCAACGCCGCTGCGTTCCAGTTCCCAGATCAGGCGCTGAATGGCCGAGTTGAGTTCGCCGGCACGAATGGCCTTGGGATCCCCATCGCCATAGCCTGCTGTAATGAGGCGCGAAATCTCTTGGGCCTGTTCTTTCATCGCTCCCAAATCTTCCTTAGTCTGGCGTAACTGTGCGATGGTGAGGGGGTACCTGTCGGACATAACTGCTTCACAGTGTATCTACCATGCTCGCGTGCCGCAATAGCAAAAATCGTGTGCGCTATAATTGTGCCAGGACGATGAGGGTCGCGGTAATTCTCCTGGCAGTGGCTGTGACGGCGGGCTTGATTCCCGAGGCGCAGTGCGTAGTGAGGTGTTCGGAGCCCGCGAACATACCACCCTGTCATCGTTCTCCCGGCAAGCAGTCGCCCACGCCGCGGGGAAGCTGCTATTCCTTGATGATGGCGGGGGAATCGGCAGCCTTGCGGACGGCCGCAGTTGGGGTCGATGCCGGCCACGCGGCGATCCAACCGGATGCCGCCATGCCCATTACACCGGGTGCCTCGCCGGCCAAATTGGGTCTGTTCCGGCAACTAGCCCCCGCTTCAGGCGGCGGGCGACATCTCGTGCTTCGTATCTGACCGCTAGCGTGTTTCCCAATCCGTTTCCATTTCATACAGGAGGGAAGAGATGCGCGGGACGTGTGTTTGCCTGGCTCTGAGCGGCGCGCTGTCGGTGATGACGGCGGCGGCCCAGATGTCCGGGATGAATCACCAGAATATCAATAAGGCCGGCATGTACCTTATGAACATGTCGTCGGGTACGGGCTTGAATCCTTACTCGTGGCAGATGCCCATGATCATGACCAAGGCAGGCCATTGGAACATGATGTGGATGGGTCAGGCGTTCGTCATGGAGACGCAGCAGTACGGTCCGCGCGGCGGCGACAAATTTTTCGCGCCGAACTGGGGCATGGCGTCAGCGATTCATTCGGTGGGCAGCGGCAGTATCGCGCTGACGGCGATGCTCAGCCTGGACCCGGCAACCGTCACCGACCGTCGGTATCCGTTGCTGTTTCAGACCGGCGAAACGGCCTATGGCAAGCCGCTGACCGACGCACAGCATCCGCACGATTTTTTCATGGGGCTGAGCGTAGCCTATGCGCGGCCGTTGAATCGCGACACCATGCTGCAGCTGTACTACGCGCCGGTGGGCGATCCGTCGCTGGGACCGGTGGCCTTCCCGCACCGCGCCTCGGCCTTCGAACTGCCGCAGGCCACCCTCGGACATCACTGGCAGGATGCCACCCACATCGCCGCAAATGTGGCCACCGTGGCTCTGCGGCACAAGTGGCTGCGGATCGAGGCCAGCGGCTTCCACGGCACCGAACCGGACGAGAATCGCTGGAACCTGGATTGGGGCGCGATGAATTCCTACGCCGCGCGCGTGTCGGTGGCGCCCACCTCGAATTGGATGGCGCAGGTGTCCGCCGGACGCATCACCAAACCCGAGCGCCTGGAGGAGGGCGACGTGGTGCGCACCACCGCTTCCCTTCACTATACGAGGCCGCTGGACCGCGGCGCCTCGTGGTCCACCAGCTTCATCTGGGGGCGGAATCACGAGATTGCGCACCAGCGCGATGTGGATTCCTTCCTGGTGGAGACGCTCTACCCCGTGACGCGGCGCAACTTCCTCACCGGGCGGTTCGAGGCGGTGGATAAGGACGAGTTGTTCGCCGGACAGCACGATATCGACCACAGCCTGGAACACGCCACGTTTCGCGTCCAGGGCTATACGGCGGGCTACACGCGCGACATCGCGGTGGGCCGCAAGGTCGAAGCCGGCCTGGGGGCGAACGTGACGGCGTACCGCATTCCGTCAGCCATCCAGCCGTACTACGGCGAGCACCCCTGGGGCTGGAACGTATTCCTCCGCGTGCGCCTCAAATCGGGCATGTAGGGCAGCGACCTTGGCCCGCCACGCGGTAAGATCGTGAAACGATGCGGATCGCGGTTTTAGGACTCGGATTCATGGGCGGCGTGCACCTGCGCGCCTGGCGCCAGGTGGCGGACGTGACGGTGGCCGCAGTGTTCGCCAACGACGAACGGCAGTTGACCGGCGAACTCACGGCACAGGGCAATCTGGGCCGTCCCACAGAGCGTTTCGATTTTTCCGCGGTGAAGAAATACCGAGACCTGGCGCCGCTCCTCGCCGATGACGAGATCGATGCGGTGGACCTCTGCCTGCCCACGTTCATGCACGAAGAGGTCGCGGTAGCGGCCTTGCGCGCGGGCAAGCATGTGCTGGTCGAAAAGCCTCTGGCGCTGGATGGCGCATCGGGACGCCGCATGATCGCGGAAGCGGCAAAGTCGGGGCGCATCCTGATGTGCGCGCAGGTGCTGCGTTTCCTCCCCGAGTACATGGCGCTGCGCAATGCCCTGCCCCGGCTGGGCGCCGTACGGAGCGCCTTTTTCCGCCGGCGCTGCGCGGCTCCGGCGTGGGGCGGCTGGCTGAAAGATCCGAAATTGAGCGGGGGCGGGGTGTTCGACCTGCTGATCCACGATGTCGATATCTGCCTGCATTTATTCGGACGCCCGCAAAGCGTTTCCGCGGTGGGCCATCTGGATACGGCGGCCTCGCTCGATATCCTGCACGGGCAGTTGCATTACCCCTTTGGCGCCGTGGTGGTGACCGGCGGGTGGCAACACGAGGGAGCGTTTCCCTTCGGCATGGAATATTCGGTGACCACCGATGGCGGGACAGTGGAGTTCAGTTCCGCGGGGCGGGTGCCCACCCTGTATACGCAGGCGGAGGAAGCGCTGCCGCTGAGTGGCGTCGATGGGTATGACGCCGAGATCGCTTACTTCGCGGCGTGCTGTAAGGAAGGGCGCCAGCCGGAACGCTGTCTGCCGGGTGAATCGTCGGACGCGGTGGAATTGATGCGGACGCTTTTGGCGTCGCGCGAACAGAACGGGAGGAAGATGGAATGTTCGAACCTGGGGTAATGTTTTGGGCGGAGCGCGACGATCTCGCCGTGATCCGCACACTGGGAGTACGCTACGGGCAGTTGGGCATTCCCGGCGGCATGCAGTTGGCCGCCGCCGCGACGGAGTGGAAGCGCAAGATCGCCGAGCTCGGGATTCAGGTGGTTACCGTGTTCGCCGCCTACAACGGCGAGGATTATGCCGACATTCCCGCGGTCGCGCGAACCGTGGGCTTCGTGCCTCCGGCGACACGTGCCGAACGCCTTGCGCGGACGCTCGAAGTCAGCGACTTCGCCGCCGGCCTGGGCGTGGGCAGCATCGCCTGCCACGTAGGCTTCGTACCAGAAGATGCCAGTGACCCGGATTACGTGGCGGTGCGCCAGATGGTGCGCACCGTGTGCGACCACGCGGCGGCTTACGGACAGACCTTTGCGCTGGAAACGGGGCAGGAAGCGGCGCACGTGCTGCTCGCCTTTATCAAGGATGTGGACCGGGAGAACCTGAAGATCAACTTCGACCCGGCCAATTTGATTCTCTATGGGACCGGGGAACCGATTGCGGCGCTTGAGGTGCTGGCCCCGCTGGTGGTGTCGGTGCACTGCAAGGATGGCGTCTGGCCGGCGGCCGGGGTAGAGGGCGCGTTAGGCAAGGAACGGGCGCTCGGTACCGGTGATGTAGGCATGGCGCGATTTGTCGAGACGCTGAAAAAGCTCGGGTTTCCGGGGCCGTTGAACGTGGAGCGCGAGGCCGAGAATCAGGACGAGCGGCTGCGCGATTTGAGTGCAGGGATCGGCCTGGTGCGTGCCTTGACCGCGGCTTACTAGATCGACCTGTAACTCAGGTAGATATCGAACAGTTAACAAAGCGAAAAAGCGTCGGAAGCCCCCCCTCCAAGAAGCTGCGCGCCGGGTACGGTGATACCCTCAAACCAATAAGGGTAGAAAACAAGAAATCTGTGTCGCCTACGCCTGACGGCCTCGGAGAGTAAGATGCTTGGATCTGTATTTGTACTACTCAGCGCGATGCCATTAATGGCGTCGCAAATTGGATTAATTCAGACTAACCTGGCTTCGGATGTGCTCGGGCTCGCCAAGGTAACAGATCCAAACCTGGTGAACGCGTGGGGCATGGGTGCGAGCCCGACTTCGCCCGTGTGGATTGGAAACAATGGCACATCGCAGCCACCGGCCTGCCAGCCCTGGTGATTCGCAAACTTCGCTAACTAAAAAGGACGGTGGCCGGGGCGGCGAGTTGTGGATCTGCGGCCGCCCCGTCATCGTCGAAAAGCACCCGGTTTTCCCTGGCGCGCGGACTACTTCACCTTGGCTTCGATGATCGTGCTGATCTTGGTGAACACCGTGCTCACCGTGGTTTGCAGCGCCGGCATGGCAGCCACCGCCGCAACCGCCACCAAGCCGGCGGCAAGAGCATATTCCACCAGATCCTGACCGCTGGTATCTTTCCAAACCTGGAGCCTGAGAACCCATCCATTAATCCGTTTCATCGTATTTTTCCTTTCTACTTGACTGCGTTTTCAATGATCGTACTGATCTTGGTGAACACCGTGCTGACTGTGGTTTGCAGAGTCGGCATGGCGGCCACCGCCGCAACGGCAACCAATCCCGCCGCGAGCGCATATTCCACCAGGTCCTGACCTTGTGTGTCGTGCCAAAGGCTTTTCCAAGAGTGTTTCATATACCCTCATTAATAAACTAACATCAGAGTTATAAAACCTAAATCGGTGGTAGTACTTACTCACGCTGGTGATATCACCGACTAACTAACTGCTTCCGGCGTAACAACGAAGATAGCCACGATTCCGACCTCTTGACGGGCGCCGCCTTATGCGTGAGCAGGCGGCACAGTTGCTGTACACTCGCGCCGTAACGCGAAGAGGCTGGCGCCGGCCTGCCTTCGAGCACCGCCGCCTGCAGCACTTCGTAGTCGTTACTGAGCGTGGCGAAGGGCTGCATCGACAAAGCGGTCGTGACGTCGTCGCGCTGCAGCCCGATCACCGCGCTCGCACGATTCAGAATCAGGCGAAGTTTGTCGCGATCGGCGTTGCCTGAATCCAGATAACGCAGGCCGCGGCGAGTGGCCTGCAGCGCCGCCAGTTCGTTGGTGGTCACCATTAGGACGCTATCGGCCACCGCCGCGAACCCGCAATCGGCGGCCGTGCGCACATCCGGCAGGTCCAGCACCACGGCTTCATAGCGTTCCTTCCAGAAGGCGCAGAGTTCGGCCGCAAACTGGCGGGTGACTTCGGTGCGCGTGGTGGGATCTTCCGGCGCGGCCAGCACGTCCAGACCGAAAGCGGGCACGGTGAGGCGGCTCCACACGTCGTCGTCCATGCGCGCCCAGTCGCGCAATACATCTTCCAGGTGGAATTGCGGCTTGAGCTTGAGCATAAAGGCGATGCTCGCCGTGAGTTGATCGCCATCCACCAGCAGCACGGGGTTCGACCCGCTGCTGCGCAACTGTACGGCCAGATGGGCGGCCAGCGTACTGGCTCCGCAGCCAGGCTTGCCGGGCACGACGCAATACAAGGTGCCGGCCATGCGGTGCGCGGATTCCACGTGCGCGCGGCCAAGCCGCTCCAGAATCGAATCGACGGCCTCGGCCGTAGGATCGCCCACGAACTCACAGGCGCCGCGCCGCAGACAGCGCAACATCAGGTCGGCGTCAATGCGCGGATGCAGCGCCACTACTGGAATACTCCGCGACAGTTCGGCGATCAGTTGCAGCGCCTGCTCGGTATTCGTCGTCACGTCGATGAACCCGATATTACAGGCATAGCGTTCCGCCTGCGAGGCGATATTACCGCCACGGGGGTAGTCGGTAAGATTGCAGGGCTGTTCTACGGAAAGCTCGGTAAGCACGGCCTGCAAACGCCGGTAAAGCTCCGGATGCGGGCAAACGACCATCGGCTTCCATACGATGGTCCGGTTTCGAATGGTTGGCGGAGGCATGGTCTCAACTATCAGATCGGCGGGAAGGGAGAAATCGTTAATTTGTCGCGCAAAATAGATTGAGTTTACGCAACTAGGGTAAGATCCCGCCCTGATTCAGGCGATCGCCACCCGGATTCACACCAGGCTGGTTCAAGATCGCGTTCTCGCGACCGATATGAGTGACAGAGTTGAGTGAGACTTGAAGGTCAGTGATGAGTGGAAACCGGCGTAACATGAGGTCCAGGCGGCGCGGCAGCGTGATGGTGGAATCTGCCCTGGCATTCCTGCCCATGATCGCGGTGCTGTTTGGCGTCCTGGACGTTTCCATCGCCATTTTTGTTAAGAACACGGTGCAGTTCGCGGTCTGCCAGGGAGTGCGTTACGCGGTGACCAGCCAGACCATGAACGGGCTGGGGCAGGACGATTCGATTAAGACCGTGGTTCAGGGCTATACCGTGGGGCTGCTCGACTCACTAAGTCCCGACCACGTGGGCAAGAACCGTATCTCTATTACATACTACGACCCGGTAAGTCTTGCGGCGGTGAGCGGGGCAGGCAGCAATGTTGGAGGCAATATCGTGGTAGTTTCGGCCACAGGGCTATCCTGGGCCTGGATGATTCCGCTGATGAGCAGCACGTCGCCCCTGACTTTCTCGGTTTCTTCGGCGGACATTATGGAGGCAACACCCGTTGCAGGCGCACCTGGCAGGTAGCGCCGCGCGAGCGCGCGGCGCCGTGATGATCGAACTCGCTCTGTCCATGAGCGTGACGCTTCCGTTGCTGCTGGGCGTGGGAGCCATCGGCGTACGCCTCGGGCGTACCCTGCAGGCCACCCAGGTGACGCGCGACGTGGCGCATATGTACGCCCTGGGAGCGGATTTTTCCCTGGGCGGGTCACAGGCGATCGCCCGCACCCTGAGCCGGGATTTCAGTTTGACGGACACGGGCAACGCGGTGCTGCTGCTTTCCCGGGTCATGAAGGTTCAGCAGACGGACTGCACCGCCGCCGGGTTGGGTACCTGTCCGAACCTCAACCTGGCCGTGATCACGCAGCGCATTGCGATCGGCAACACGGCCCTGCGCACGAGTTCGTTCGGTACTCCGCCTGTAGCCTATATCGGCAGCGGGGGCAACATTGCCGCCGCCAACTACTGCAAGCAGTCCTCACTGATCGCCACCGGTTTCGATGCCATTCTGTCCCTGGCGGCAGGTCAGTCTTCAACCGTGGTGGAGGGATATTTCAGCATGCCTGAACTCAACCTTATGGCTTTCCCCGAACCCGGAGGGGGATACTATGTCCGCTTCCTGTTCTAGTCCCGGTTCCAGTAATGTTTCCAGTCGTGGCTCCAACTCAAGGGCGCCGCGCCCCCGCCGCCGGCGCGGCTTCGTGTTGTTGACCACCGGCGCGATGATTGTGATCGTACTTCTGCCCACGATGGGTCTGGCGATCGATGCGGGCATGATGTACCTGGTGCAGTCGGTGCTCTCGGCCGCCGCCGATGCCGCTTCGCTGGCCGGCGCGCGGGCGCTGGCGCGAGGCGCCGACGACGCCACGCAACGCGGTAACGCGGAGACCACCGCCAATACCTTTTTCTATGCCAATTTTCCAGCCGGGTACTTCGGTTCCAGCAACCTTGCGGTAACCAACGTGGCGGCTACCGACTCGACCTACATGCGGTCGGTCACCACCACGGCCAGCGTCGACCTCCCCTACATCTTCATGCGGGCGCTTTCCCTGGACCACACTACCCTGCACGCCTCGGCGAAGGCGACGCGGCGCGACGTCAACATCATGATCGTGATGGATCGTTCCACTTCGCTAACCAATAGCGGTTCGTGCACGCCGCTAAAGGCGGCAGCCGTGAATTTCGTGGAGAAATTCGCCGAGAAGCGCGACAACCTCGGTCTGATCACCTTCGCCACCAGTTCGAAGGTGGATGTTGCCCTGACCAAGACGTTCAAGTCGCCGGTGGAAACCACGCTGAACAGCGTGATTTGCAGTGGCGCTACCAGTTCCGCGCAGGCCTTATGGCAGAGCTATCAGCAACTGGCCACCCAGGCCGAGAGCGGGGCGCTCAACGTCATCCTCTTCTTTACCGATGGCCGGCCAACGGCGGTGACGGCGAACTATCCGATCAAGAGCGGCAGTTCATGCACCAGCAAGACAGCTAAACTGGGCGTGCTCACTCCAGGCTACAGCAGCAGTACCGGGCTGGTCACCAACACCATCTACGGACTGTACATCCCCGACGGTCTGGCCCAGCCCATGGCCTCGGACCTGAGACCGCTTACCACGGACCACAATTGCAGTTTCTGGAACGACCAGACCAAAGTGACTTCGGATGTCTCCAATGCCCCGCTGACGGACGCCTGGGGGAACTCGTTGAACGCCACGGCTTACCGGACGGTGACGACATCCGGAATCGGGCCGAGCGTCACCTCGGGACAGAACGTGGAGAATTTCTCCGCTAATGCGGCGGATCATGCGGCGCTGCGGATCCGCCGCGGGGATGCGGATCCCCTCAATGGCAACAGAAGCCTCTCGGGCGTGATGATTTACAGCATCGGCTTGGGCAACGTGGACGATGTGCTGCTCAAGCGGATCGCCAATGATCCCTCACTGAGTCCCAATCCGGTGGCGGCGGGCAACCTGGGGCGCTACGTCTATGCGGCCGATGCCACACAGCTCGACCTGGCCTTCACGCGCGTGGCATCGGAACTACTGCGTCTGGCGAAATAGGCTGCGCCGGGCGTTATAGGCTGGCCATGGCCAGCAGATTCCAAGCCGCGCAGAGGGCGAAGAAAACATTCGCCCGGCGCAGCAGCCGGAAGCGCTGGGTACGCCATGCATAATAGGCCATCAGGCAGCCCGCAACCTTGACGAGCAGGACGGCCGGTGCAGGTTGACCCAGGGCGTGAATCAGGGCCATCACCAGCGGATTGGCCTCGGCGACACCGGCTTTGAGGAATGCGAGCGTGGTCACAAGGTCGGCCGCCTGCAACGCCGCGAAGATCAGTAAGGTACTCATTTTTGGTAATGAAACAGCTTAGGTAGCGGCACGACGGCCAGCCAGCAGTACTAGTTCCAGTACCCAGCCTAAAGTATTTCGGATTTCCGCCGATCAGTTCAGCGGGACATGCCTCGCCTCACCGACATCCCGACGGCCCTACGCCTCTCCCGCTGGCTTGCGCCATCGCTGCTGGACGTGTTCTTCTGCGCCCTGCTTTTCGGCGTCTTCCTGCAACCGCAGGGCGTCGGTTCCCTGCTCTCCGACGGCGACACAGGGTGGCACATACGCACCGGTCAACTGGTGCTGCAGACCGGGAGCATCCCGCAAACCGATCCCTTTTCCTTCAGCCTGCCGCGCAAAACGTGGTTCGCGTGGGAATGGCTCGCGGACGTGATCTTTGCCCTTTTGTGGCAGTGGCGCGGACTGGCCGGCGTGACCGCGTTCTCGGGCTGCATCCTGGGCCTGGCTGCCACGGCAATGCTGGCCCGGCTGTTGCGGGAGGGTAGCGGACTGTGGATCGGCCTGGCAGTGGCGCTAGCCGCGGTAAGCGCGTCGAGCGTGCATTACCTGGCCAGACCGCACGCATTTTCCATCCTCTTCTACACGCTGGCACTGTGGGTGGTTGTCGAAGACCGCGAGCGCAATGGACCAACGCTTTGGGCGACTGTGCCTCTTACCGCGCTATGGGTCAACCTGCACGGCGGCTTCGTGGCCTGGCT
>JBDTPR010000164.1:0-11181 GCA_039932635.1 Candidatus Solibacter sp. | reverse complement strand
CAGCGCCGGGTGGCTGTAGCAGAGCACGGGTTGGGCGTGACCGAGAATGTACGCCGCTTCGGCCGCCTTCAGCCTGACATTGACGGGCACGGCGATGAAGCCGGCGTGGAAGCACGCCAGCAGCATCGTGACGGCCTCGATGGAATTGGTGGAGTGTATGCCCACCCGATCGCCGCGGCGGACACCGCGCGCCAGCAGGGCGGCGGCGACTCCCCGCGAGCGGAGGTCGAGTTCGGCATAGGAAACGGTTTCGGCGCCGCAGATCAGAGCGGTCTTAGCGGCGACGCGGCCGGCGGTGGCGTGAAACAGCGGTCCCAGACGCATGGCTACCTACTTTACAAAAATCGGGGCGGCCGCGCGTGAAAATCGCGCCGGCCACCCCAGGGAGACGGTACCAAGGAAGATTTTGCCAGGTGCTTACATTAAGACGTACGACGGAATCCACCACGTGGATTGCTCCGTTGGGCGGGAAAATGTCGGCCTGCGGGACGATTACTGCGTCTGTCCGCGCTAATCCAACTTGTACATCACCATGCCGGAGAGCAGCTTGGGATAGAAATCCGTGGACTTCTGCGGCATGACGCCCAGCGAAAAGCTGGTGTCGGCGACCTGCTGCACGCTGGTAGGCTTGAGCAGGAAAGCGATCTGCGCGTTCCCCTTGTGGACCTCTTCCACGGCGGCGTCGATCCCGCGAATATAGCGCAGGTGCTTCTCATCGCGCACGGCCTCCTCGGTAATGCCGAGCGCCTTGCCGAGCAAACCCTGGTGCAGCACGAGCACATCGAGCGCGCCGCGCGCGGTGCGGTCTTCCAACTGGTAGAGCTTCTCGCCGATGGCCGCGCCGATGATCGAACGATCGTCATTCGCCGCCCAAGCGGCCTTCAGTTCATCGAGCGATTGGATTTCCTTCACCTCGAAATCGGCCGCGGCAGCAGTAAGGAAGCCCGCCGGATCCACGCCATTCACCAGGCGGTGTGTGGCGAGAATCTTGAGGCCCGCCGAGTGCATATTGACGAACGCCATGATCATGCGGCTCGCGCCCGGCAGTCCGGGGTGGTCGCGCTGGAAAGCCATGGCGGTCTCGTAGCGATGATGGCCGTCGGCGATCAGCAGCTTCTTGTCTTCCATCAACTGCTGGATCTGCGCGGAGGCTTCGGCGCCGACCTTCCAGATGCGGTGGATCGCACCGTACTCGTCGGTGACGGTGTCGATAGGTGCGCCGGAAGTGGCGGCGTCGAGCAGCGCATCGATGGCGCCCGAGGGGTCGGGGTACAGCATGAAGATCGGCTCGAAATGGGTATGGGTGTGCTTGAGCAGCTCCATGCGGTCTTTCTTGGGACCGGAGAGCGTCTGCTCATGGCGGAAGACGATGCCGGCGGAATACTCTTCCACCTGACCCAGGGCGATGAAGCTCTTGCGCACCAGGCGTTCGCCGGTATCGGGGACCACGAATTCCTGGAAATAGGCGAACATGCCGGGTTCGGCATCTCGTGCCCATACGCCGTTCGCGATCCACTCCTGCATGGTCTGCGTGGCGCGCGTGTAGACATTCTCGGTGTCGTTATCGGTGGGCTTGCGTTCTCCGAGGATGACGCGCACCAGATTATTCGGGCTGGCCTCCAGGTAGCGGCGCTGCATCGCCGGATAAATCTTGTCGTAAGGCTGGGTGACCAGATTTTGCAAGGGACCCGCCTGCGGAGCATAGCGGTAGGGTTGGAAAGGGAATATGTGTGCCAACTATCAAGTATAAAAGACCCGGGCAGCGCCGCGGGAAATTGTCGCCGCGATCTCCTGAAACGCGATCCGGTCGAACGGGCCGCTTCATGCGACAGCGCGATAGCAGTGCAATCATTGCTATCATTGATGCATGGCCAGCATCACCATTCGCCGCCTGGAGGATTCCGTAAAGTCCAAGCTGCGCCTGCGAGCCGCCATGCACGGCAGATCGATGGAAGAGGAAGCGCGCGAGATCTTGAAGGCAGGCGTGACCACCCCACCCGATGGCCTCAATCTCGCCGAAGCGATCCGGCGCCACATCACACCGCTGGGAGGCATTGACCTCGCTCTGCCCCCCAGGCAGGCAGTTCGCCGTCCGCCGAAATTCGGACGATGATCATACTGGACACGAATGTTCTCTCCGAGGCGCTGAAGCCAAACCCCGCCCCGATCGTTCTCACCTGGCTTGCGGCGCTCGACCGCATGGCTGCCTTCACTACGGCAGTCACCCAGGCGGAAATCCTGTACGGCATCGAGTCCCTGCCCGACGGCAAACGCCGCGCCGCCCTGCTCGCCGCCGCAGAGACGGTCTTCCGCCGGGAGTTCGCCGGGCGGGTCCTCTCCTTCGACGAAAATGCGGCCCGCGCATACGCGCAA
The DNA here is from genome assembly GCA_039932635.1 of Candidatus Solibacter sp. Lineage (GTDB taxonomy): Bacteria > Acidobacteriota > Terriglobia > Bryobacterales > Bryobacteraceae > Solibacter. The sequence goes on along the minus strand of JBDTPR010000164.1, from coordinate 8,808 downwards.
ATCGTGTCGGCCCGGAATGCCGCGGGTAGGCCGATATCGCAATTCGACGCCATGATCGCCGCCATCGCGCGCGCTCACCATGCGACGGTCGCCACGCGGAACACTGGCGATTTCGACGCTTGCGGCCTCGCGCTGGTCAATCCCTGGAAAGACTAGGCACACTGCAACTCTTCCGTCGCCCCGGCGAAGCGAGACCCCGGCCCGAAACGGAAATTAGGGAAGAAATCGCCGTGACACTCACAATCAAGCTAGAGGATAGCGATCATCGCTTCGAGGGCGGCTTCGACGATAATCCTTCGCCCGCCAGACGTCGATCGTTCACTGGCGAGTACAAGCTTCGCAGCTTGCCAAGCTCCCCCACAGGGCTTTCATCCTACCCTCATGTGATATGCTCCTCGACATGGCCGGCGGCGGGGGAAACGCAGTACGGGTGGCTACATCGGCGCTGCTTTTCCAGAGGGTAAGTGTCGGCATTTCCGGCTGGCTGGACAAACGCCGCAAAGCCGATTCGCGGGGCCAACATACTACCCAGCTCACCGCAATTGGCGCCGTATTGGACCGGATTCTCGCCCAGTTGGAACAAGAGCAAGACGGACTAACCAACAGCGACATCGGAGCCATATATGAGGCCTGCCATCGATTCGACCGGCGGACCGTCTGGCTGGAGCGCTTATGGCGTTTCTTTCAATCGCGCTTCGACCAACGGGAAGACCCGGAGTGCCGCGCGGCTCTGGGCGTTGCCGATGAGTTGGTATGGAGCCTCTATAGCGGCCCGGTGCAGAAGGCCACGCTCCTGGGACTACGTACCGGACCGTCGCCGGCGCCTGTCGCCTTCATCGAAGCCCGGTATTCGCCCGAGGCCTTTCCTACCGAAGTGGTGCCGCCCGATTTGAAGGACGAAGGCGAAGCCACCAGCCTGCTCAAAGAACATCTGAATAAGATGCCCGCGCCGGTGGTCCGCATGGCGCCGGCCTGCGTCGCGGCGCCGTGGCTGGTGGTATATCTGGCGCACGAAGTCGGGCACCATCTGCAGTACGACCTGCTGCCGCAACGCAGGCTGGTGACCGAATTTCGTCAGGTGGTGGAAACGGCGGTGGAGCAGAACACGGGGTCGTCGTCGGAAGCCAAGGCTTGGGGCGGCTGGTCGAAGGAAATCTTCGCGGACCTGTTTTCGGTAATGGCCATGGGCAAAGCGGCGGTGTGGGCGATGGGTGAAATGGAGTTCACCGCCGCCAAGGGCCTGGATGAGGAGCGCACCGGATATCCGCCGGCGGGAACGCGCATGGCGCTGCTCGCCGAGACTTGCGACCGCGTGACGGGGACGGCCGACGGCACCGCCGCGCTGTCGGGATTATTCGCGCCGCCGCCCAGCGCCGTGCGGCAAGCGGTGCTGGATGCGGTGTTGGGGACGTTGCCGGGACTGGGCACGAGCCTCGCGAAATTCTGCAACGTGAATGTGCCGGCGTTCGAAAAAGAGGTCGCAGTGTGGCAGGACGTTTTCAGGAACGGGGACGCGCGCGATCCGACGCCGGATATCGCCAACGCCCCAGTTTTGACGGGCGCCGCAGTGGGGCAGTGGCAGACCATCGCGGCGGCCACCGCTCGCGACAAGCTAAGCGCCGCCAGTGGCGCACTGGAGTCGCGGTACGTGGCCAAGGTCGCCGCCGGGGCGCCGGACGACGGTCCGCGCGGCAGTGAGGAAGAGCCCGACGTGGAAACCCTGGCCGGAGACATATTGGATAGAATCTGGCAGGAGACCCGGTAGACGTGCGAATCCGCGTGGAAGTGGAGAGGAACGGGAACACCTGGAAGATACGCTATCCGAACCTGGGTGCGAAAGGCGATCCGCCGGTCACGGTGGATCTGGTGTCCGCCGGGCCAATCACTTTGCCGAAGACCGCGGGCTTCGACCCTGGCACAGAGAAGGATAAAGAACTGGCCCTTGCGGTGACGACGTTGAAGACGCCGCAGCCCGGAGATGTCGCGCGCTTCGGCGGTTACCTGTTCGACCTGCTCTTGGGAGCCGTGTGGGCCGAGGTCCAAGCGGCGGCGATACAGGCGCCGCCAGATCCGCTGGAGACCATCGAACTCTCGTCGGCGGATCAGGAGTTTCACCGCCTGCCCTGGGAAATGGCGCGCAGCCCGGAGGGCTTCCTGGCGAAGCGGGGAGTAGGTTTCGTCCGCCTGGTAGCGTCGGCAGGCCCGCCGCGGAAAGTGAAGATCGCGCCGCGCGTGCTCTTCATCGTGGGCTCGGATATCACCGACAAACGGGTCAAGGCGGGCGCGGAATATCTGGGCCTGATCAAACGGCTGGAGGCAACCAGCCTGGTAATGGAAACTCAGGTGCTGCTGCGCGCCACGCGCAAGAGCATCGAAGAGACGGTGCAGCGGGTGAAGCCATCGATCGTCGTGTTCATCTGCCACGGCAGCATCGAGAAGGGCGTCGGGAGATTGGAGTTGACGCCCGACGATCGCACGCAGAAGACCGACTATCTGAGCGGCAAGCAATTGCACGATCTGCTGCACGGGATTCCGCAGGCCGTGGTGATGAATGCGTGCGAGACGGGCGCATCCAGCCGCAGCAGCGTGCCTCTGGCGTGGGAGATGGTAAGCGAGCAGATTCCGCTAGCCATCGGGATGGCGGGCCGGGTCGCGGATCGCGCCTGCCGATTGTTCAGCCGCAGGTTCTTTGAAGCGCTGCTGCGGGGCGAGGACGTGCACACGGCGACGGCGGTGGCGCGGCAGGAGGGGATGCTTCACGGCAGCGATCCCGAGCAATCGGTGGATTGGGCGATGCCGGCGCTGTTCATGCTGGATGGCGTGAGCGTGGAAGTGGACGCCGCGGCCGTGAAGGCGATGCAGGTCCGGGCCGGGCGGGCGAAGCTGTTCCGCACGATTTCGAATCCGCTGGTGGTCTGCGGCAGGACGGATTGCATTGCGGAATACAGCCGCGTGGTGGGCACTCCGGCGGACTTGAGCGCGCCGCGCACGCTGGCGCTGCGCGTCACAGAAAAATACGAAGGCGACTTCAAGGCGCAATATGGGAAGACTCGCTCGCTAGAGGAACTGGCGGCGATCGGCGCACTGTGGGGACATATTCCGTGCCTGGTGCGCAACCCCGGGGACAGTCTGTGGCAGTTGTGCCTCAGTATCCTTTCCAGCATCGGGGAGACGCGGCAGGCCTTCGGCATCGAACTCGAAACCAGTGAGAGCCAACTGTTCAAGTTGAAGAAATACCTCACGACGGGCGCCGGGGACGTGGCCGACACGGTCCAGGATAAGTTGATGTTGCACGAGCAAAAGCCCGTGTTGGAGATGACCAAAGCGCATCCTGAGGTCCTGCTGGCGGCGTTGCAGGCGGACCTCGCGGCGCTGGCGCGTGATGCGGCGCCCAAAGAGGGCGCGGCGGCGGAGCCGCGTGTACTGGTTTTTATCGACGATCTTCAGAACTGCCGTGAGGCCGAACAGGTGATGAAACAGTGGGTCTCGGCGAACGGCCTGGGGCGCAAAGGCTCGAAGGAAATCGTGCCTCTCATCTTCACCTATTCGAGCGTCGGCGAAGAGGTCTACAAACAGGTGGCCGCACAGGTGGGGACAGTGGCGGAGTCGAAGACCACGCAGATCGCGAGCGTCGATTTGAAGAGCCTGCCATCTCCACTGGACGATGAGATGCCCTACCGCCAGTTCCTGCTTTCGCAGAAGCCGATGCTGGTGCCTTCCGACGACGACGCCAAGGGCCGGGAGGTGTTTTTCAAGGGACTGCACAGCAGGGTGAGGGGTGTGCCCTCGCGGCTAATGGCGCACAAGGACAACATCGAGGTGATGACCTGGGTAGAGAGCGCCGCCGCTTATAACATTCTGGTGGACGCCGACGACGATCAACTGCTGGCGCAGCAGGCCAATGCGGGGCAAGTCTAGTGGGAATTGGCGAACTGCTCGCTGCCAAGCAGAAGGAACTATTGGGGGCGCGCTTTGTCGAGCGCCTGAACGTGCAGAGCGCCTTCCCTGGCAATGCGCTGCTGTGGGCGGCACTAGGTCCGGTGTGGACGGCGACACTGGCGCGCCTCGCGGGCTTCCCGACCGGCGGGAAGGACGTGGCGGAATTGCTGGAAGAAATCGCCGCCGGCGGCTTCACCAGAAAGTTGGCGGCGCCTCCGGAATTGCTGATCGATGAGAAGGGCAAGCCCAAGCTGACCAGCGGAGAGGATCTGTACGCGGCCGGTGAGCAATCGGTGCGCGAGATCGTAGAATCGACGCCGGACGTGGTAGAGCGCGCGACGAAAATTCGGGAATGCATCGCGACGATTTGCGGCGGCCTGCGCGGGGCGCAGCGGCAGGGGAGTGTGCTGCCCGGCCGCATCGTCAAGTGGCTGGAACTTGCGGCGCAGATCGACAGCAGTCCGTCGGTGCAGAATCTCTCCGTGAAAGATACGCTGCTCGCGCGCGTAGACGCTTGCCTGTCGAAGAATGACGAGGCCGGCGCGGTGGGTTGGGTGGAGGCTGCCTTTCCGTTGGAGAAAGGTCTGTCCGGCGACGTGGAGTTAGGCGGAGACATCGCGCTGGGTGTGAAGCTCGCCGGACTGCGTGTGCAGTTGCACCAGCGCCGGGCTGGCAACGAACGGTACCTACAGCGGTTTCTGCAGCGCGAAGCACAGGTGGAAGCTTTCCGCGACCTGCTGTATGGCAACGGCGATCAATGGGCCCTGCACTACGCGGGGTCGGGCGGCGTGGGTAAGACGATGCTAGTGCGCCATCTGGAATCGCGGGCCGCGCCCGACGAAAGCGTGTCCACCGCGCGGGTGGATTTCGACTATCTTAGTCCCGAGTATCCAACCACGAAACCGGCGCTGCTGTTGGTGCAATTCGCGGGCGAACTGCGACTGGCGGACAAGACAGGCAAAGCCACTAGCTACTTCCAATCCTTCTTCGACAAGGCGAAGACGCTGCACGAGCGGCTGGGCGAGCAAACGGGTGCGATCGGCGTGGCTCCGGTGGACGACGGAGAATTCCAAACGCTGCTGCAGATGTTCGCCTTCGCGGTGGAGCGGATTCCCGGGCGCGTGGTGCTGATTCTGGATACCTGCGAGGAATTGGCCAAGATGAAGGCGGACGGCAGTCCGCAGGACGCGGTGGAAGTGACGTTCAAAGTCTTGGGGCAACTGCACGGGATGGTGCCTTCGCTGCGCGTGGTGCTGTGCGGGCGGCGGCCGCTGGCCTCGACAGGCGCGGGCTGGACGTGTGTACGCAGCGCGGACAAGCAAGGCCTGCCGGAGAGAGCGTATTTGCGGCTGCACGAGATCCGCAGCTTCAGCGCGGCAGAGGCGCGGCAGTATCTGGTGGAGCGAGAGCAGTGCCGCGCCGAGCTGGTGGGGCCGATTCTGCCGCATTGCCGCGAGAAAGGTTACGCGCCGCTATTTTCGAATTCGTCCACCAGCAACGAGGCACGCTACAGCCCCTTCGACCTGTCCCTGTACGCCACCTGGGTGAAGAGCGAGCCCGACGTGACGCGCGACGAAGTTGAGGCGACCACGCTCGATCAGTACGTGCGCACGCGGATTGTGGGGCGCATTGAGAACAGCCAGTTGGAGGCATTGATTCCGGCAATCGCGTGGGCGGGCCTGGTGGACGAGCGGGCGATGGCCGCGCTCGCCGGCCTCGAACCTGGCAGTGAGCGCGCGCGCCAGTTGTCGGCGGAGATGGAGCGGCAGGAGTGGGTGGCCGGCGCGGCGAACGGCGGTTTCCTGGTGCTGCCGGAGATGCGCCGGAGGCTGCTCGAATACTACGCCCGGAACGATGCGTCGTGGTATGAAATTGGGCGGAGTGCGGCGGCCGATTTCCTGGAGCAGTTTCCGCCGAACGCGAAGGTGCACGATCTGGAGGTGGTGCATCTGGAGGCGGCGCTGGAAGCCTTGCAGCCGGAACCCGAGCGGGCCGCACGCTGGTGGAAGGCGATCGACGAACGCATTCTGAGCGAAGAAGCGTGGGACTGGGTGCTAGGGCCGACCCTGCGCCTGCTGGCCGATGAACATTGGCCTGACGCGGTGTGCAAGGGGAAGCACATACGCGCGGCAATCGCGGCTACGCGCGCGGCGGCGCTGGTGCAAACCGACGACATTGCGAAAGCGGTGGAGATCAGCCGCCTCGTAGAGGCGGACGCGGCGCACTATCCCGATGATGCGGAAGGCGCACTTCTCGCTGTTGCGGCGAGGGCATTCCGCGGCGAGTCGCAGCGCGACGACCCGATGAACGAGGAGATCGGCGCCGCGGCGCTCACGGGAGTGGAGTGGGCATTGGGGCTGGCGGAATCGCCAAGCCAGGAGAAGGCGACGGGCGCCATCGAGCTGCTCAACAAGTTCGACAAAGGCAGGGTCAGCCTGGAGCAGCAGGCTTATGGTCTGGTTCTGGGTGGACGTATCTTTGCGGCGTACGATGCCATCAAACTGGACTTGGGTGACGTTGACGTGGAGAAACTCTGCTTTCAAGCCGCCTTCGGCCTGGCCGCGCGTTTTGAGATGGAGCCCTCCAAGCGGCGCTGGCGCTTCTGGAAACCACCTCAGGATCTGGCATCGCGGGTGCGACTGGAGTTCATACGCTGGGCGTGGCCAAACCAGGCAGGGCCGGTGCAGTTGGAGTGGTGGCTGAACTCGCCGGATACGATCGCGAATGCCGACTCGGACCGTCTGGCGGCGGCGGTACTGGCAATCCGTGCGGCGAAGCGCGCTCCGAATCTGGAACCGAGGGAGCGCACATCGTGGGTGTCGAGCAGTCGCGAGGTGTTTTGGGCCGGCCCGCGGTTGCAGCCGGTGCACCGGCATTTCCCTCCGTATTTCGCAGTGGCCGCTGAAGAGATGGCGTATTCCGGGTCGCTTGAAGAGGCGCTCGACGTCTTGACGGAACAGGCGACGGTTTCGGAGGCGAGGGCTGGGGCGTTCCGCGCGACCCTCGATGTGGATCGCGTCACGACGCGACTGATCTCGCGCTTTCGATTGGGAGACGAGGGGCGCTCGCCGAGCGAGTCGTTGGATTACGGCGGCGAGTTGAAAGATCGCGCATTAGTCCGCGCGCAGCAGGCGCTATGCGGCAATCCGCCAGACTTCCGGCCGGACGATCTGGAGAGTCCCGCGAAGATTCATGCCACGTGGTCCACATGTGTCGCGTGCGACTCTCGCGCGGCGATGCAGTGGCTGGATTGGGCAGGCACTGCGTTTTCCGCGCTGCCCGCCGAGCCGGCAAACTTCGACGACTTGTCCTGCCGCCTGGATTTGCTGGAGGCGAATGAACTGGCGGACCGCTTCAAACTGATGCCGGTGAACCGGAAGTTCGGCCTGGCACGCAAGGCGAAGCTCCCGGTAACGCCCGAGGCGGATTTCGAGATTGCACTGCGCATGTGGTCGATGAGCATCGACCGGCAGCCGGGACCGGGTATGGTGCAACGAATCGGCACTCGTCGCGCGGCAACCATCGCCCTGGAGTTGGGCGAATTGCTGGCGCTGCGCGTACCCGAACGGGCAGCGCGAATGCTGCGCTTTGCGCGCCAGAATTTTCGTGCGTGCGGCGACCATATGCGCGCCATGATGGCGTCGGCGTGTCTGGCTCTGGCGTCCGCGCGCGCGGGACACAAGGAAGATCTGGAGAGCGAGGTCAGAATCCTTAAGGCGCTGTTCGAGCGCAGCCGCAACGAGCTGATCAATCCGGACACATGGAAGGCGGTGGAGATCGCGGTTACCAAGCCCGAAGCGAATCCTGGAATGGAGGTGCAGCCGGCATGGATGCGGCCCTGGCTGCTGCGTACCGCGATGAGTCTGGCGCTCTCGCGGGATGGCGGTTGGGCAGGGCAGAATTGCGACAATGTGCGGCAGGTATGGTTGCGTGTCGCGCGGCGTTTGCCGCCTGAAGGTATCGTCGAGGAGCGGAGGGGGCAGAAGGCTGCTCCGCCGCCTATGGAAGTACCGCGGCCGGCGGCGCCAGCGGCGCTAGGCTCGATGATTCTCACCATTCAATGCCTGGACCAGGCGGGACGCATGGCGCCGGGAATGCGGATGCGGCTTACGATGGGAGAAGGTTCTATCGATGTGACAACCGGAGCGCCTACGCAGCCATATCTCTGGCCTGCGTCGATCGAGCTGGGTCAGTTTCGAGGCGTCGAACTCTGCGTGGTTGACCGCAACTCCGCCTGGGTCAGCTGGGAGTCTCTGCTGGATCCCACCGGCGAGCGCATGATCTCGCGGCGCACGAATAACGAGAAACTGCCGGTGCCCAACCTGATGAATTGGGACAAGGCGAGCTATCACACGTTAACCATGAACCATGCGGGCGCGGATCTTGGGGGCAGCGCATTCGGCAAGACCAATCGCTGGCGCTACAGCACCGAACTCGAACTCGTCAGGTCAACCGGTGCGGAGCCGGGAACGATCCAGGTCCTACATGTGGTTTCGGACGTGGTGGACACTAGCGGCGGCGTGCGCTTGAGTTTTCAGTCGGAACGGGAAGGTCAGCGCGGACGCGTGATTCGTGCGGATGAATTGACCAAACTGCTGCCCGATATACGTCTCTACGTACTGCAATTGCCGGTGGCGTTCAACGATGGCAAAAGGGACGGCGTGTGCCGGGAGAAGGCGGCGCTGCTACGCGCGTTCGCCGCGCAATTGCAACTGGCCAGCGAGCAGATTGTGATCACGCTGCCGGGGCTGCGTTTCCGTGAAGGCCAGCTGTTGCTGCAGGCTATCGCGAATGGTGTTGAGAATCCGGAGCCTACGGCGGCGATGAGCATTTTTGCGGAACTGAAAAAGGTCCGCGCGCAATTGTTAC
>JBDTPR010000163.1:0-11187 GCA_039932635.1 Candidatus Solibacter sp. | reverse complement strand
CTTATTCTTGTTGATGGCGGGGATGACCTCCGCCTTTCAGATGGAGAGCCTGGAGCGCAAGGAACCCGGCGCGCGCCGGCGCTGGTGGATTTCGCTGAAGCGCGCTGGATACATCCTGGGCATCGCGTTCACCTTCCGCTTCACCAATTGGGTCTTCAGTGTGCCGCACGCCAGTGTCATGGAAATGACCAAGGTGGACATTCTGAATTGCATGGGCGTGGGCATGGCGGTGCTCGCCGTGGCGGCGGTATTTCCCTCGGCGGCCCGGGCGCGCTTTGCGCTGGCTGGGGGGCTTCTGATTGCGGCGGTCTCCCCGCTGATCGCCAAGTTGCCTTCGAGCGGTTGGCCGCAGTTGCTGCAGGAGTACGTGGTGCCGGCGGGCGTCCGGGGACGCTTCGCCTTCTTCCCGTGGGTGGCTTACATCGCCTTCGGGTTGGGGCTCGGCACGATCGTGAAACGCACCGCCGCCGACCGTTTCGAACGCCTGATGCAGTGGAGCATGCTACTGGGTTTCGCCCTGATCTTCACCGGCCAGTATTTCTCGAACCTGCCGATTTCGATTTACAACGGCGCCAATTTCTGGACAGATAGCCCGGCACTGATCGTAATCCGCACTGGGATCTGTATGATGATCATGGCGGGTGCGTATCTTTGGACGGAATACTGCGGGACCGAATACTGCGTGGGCACGGGCTGGAGCTGGATGCAGGCGATGGGCAAGAACTCGCTGATGGTGTACTGGGTTCACGTGATGATCGTCTACGGCTCGTTGATCCGGCCGTGGAAGCGCCAACTGAATATCTGGCAGGCCGGGCTCGCGACCGTTGTGGTCACGCTAATGATGGTGGCGTTGTCGGCATTGTGGCTGGAGTGGAAGCGGCGCAAGGCCGCACGGGCGTTGATTACATCCGCACCGGCCGCCGCCTAGTTCCGATCGCCGCGCTGCTAGTATGGAGCAGTACAGCTTGGGGGCAGCGCGTAGTCGATCCTGATGCACCCTGGAAGCTGGAGGGCGCGGGGAAACCAGTGAGCCGGGCGACAGGAGTGATTCCGCAGGCGGGGCCGCCGATTCGGGCCGGCGAATTCGTGCGCCGCGAAGGCAGCGTACTGATGTTGGGCGGCGTGCCGTTTCGGTTCAGCGGCAACAATGTTTATTACAATCAGGCGGACCTGGTCTACGGGCGTCAGGCGGGCGTGGAAGAGACGCTCGACAAGACGGCGGGTCTAGGCATGACTGTGGTGCGCTCCAACGCGCACAACGACAATCTGGTGTCGGGCGATCCCGCGGCCATCCAACTGCAACCCGGCGTGTATGCGGAGGCCAGCCTGGCGGCGCTCGACCGTTCGATTGCGCTGGCCAAGGCACGCAATCTTCGCCTGATCCTCAAGCTCACCAATAATTGGGATGCCTACGGCGGAATCCGGCGCTACGTGGCATGGCAGTTGGGGCGGACGCCGGCGCAATCCGAGTGGGGCCTCTTCTACACCAATGACACGATCAAGGGCTGGTACCGGAACTATGTGAAGATGCTGCTCGAGCGCCGCAATACGGTGACCGGCGTTTTGTACCGCGACGAGCCCGCCATCCTCGCGTGGGAGTTGGGCAACGAGCTGCGCAATCCATCGACGGGCGGCGCGGACGCGCTGGTGCAGTGGACTGCTGAGATGGCGGCGTACATCAAGTCGCTGGACGCCAACCACCTGGTGGCCGATGGCGGCGAGGGCTTCGACGACGACCGCAGCCTGTACACCGGCATGAGCAACTCGTATCCGGTGGCCGGGTCGGAGGGCTGCAGTTACCACCGCCTGGTGAAAATTGCGGAGTTGGATATGGTGAGCTACCACCTGTATCCGGCGGGGTGGGGACTCAACGATGCCAACGATGCATCGGTCTACATCAGCCGGCACGAGGAATTGGCGCGCGACGCAGGCAAGGTGGCGTACTTCGGCGAGTACGGGCGTCGGGCTGACAATCAGAGTCCCGCGGGCTGCAGCCGCGTTCCGGGACGCGCGTTCGATGCGCAGCGCGCTGGCATCTATCAGGCGTGGCTGGGCTACAGCGCGATCGAGCAGGCTAGCAGCGGTGTGATGGTCTGGCAGCTGATCAACGACGGCAAGGACGATTGCGAAGGCTTCCAGGTCTACTGCCCGTTGGATGCGGCGACCTGCGAGTATTTGCGGCAGGCGTCGGACGGGATGAGTGCCGCGCCGGTGGCGGTGTCGGCGGCGACCTTTGTGCCGGTGCGGCTGGCTCCGGGGTCGATTGCCACGTTGTTCGGCAGCGGGTTGGATAATGCGCGTGTGGTGATGGCGGATGGGAAAGGAAACTCGTACGACGCGCGGGTGTTCTTCTCGGGACCCGGCCAGATCAATTTCAAAGTGCCCGACAATTTGCCGGCGGGCGGGGCGGTGGTGCGCGTGGTGCAAGATGGAGTGACACGCAGCAGCGCGGGCGTGACCGTCGGCGATGTCGAGCCCGGACTCTTCACGGCGGCGGCGAACGGCAAGGGGTTGGCGGCGGGAATCGCGACCCTGATTTCGAAAGGCGTGTCGCAGCAGACGCAATTCCTGGCGCGGTATGAGGGCGATAAGTTGGTGGGGATACCAGTGGGCGTTCCGGCGGGAGGGTCTGCCGTGCTTTCCTTCTTCGGCACGGGGATTCGTAACTCCACGCAGGTGTCGGCAAAGGTGAAGGGGATTACGGCCGAGGTGCTTTACAGTGGCGCGCAGGGCGAATTCGACGGTCTGGATCAGGTCAACGTGCTGCTGCCCGCGGGACTCGCATTCAGCGGGGAAGTGGACGTGGAATTGATCGTTGCGGGTAAAGCCGCCAATGTCGTGCGGGTAGTGCTGGAGTAGGGCGCCCGGTCCTAAGAAAGCCCCGCGACGAACCGCTCGCCCCACCGAACCCCAAAACCGGTGCGGTTGCCGAGGCGGGCTAGTCGGATATAGCGACGGAACCGCAGTCGGGTGCATTCCCCCTGCATCCGGTCGTAAGATGCCGGCCAACCGGCGAGCGGGGAGGCTATGATTGAAGTTAGCGATTCGCGCCATGTCGGATTCCGACCATCGAATTAGGGAACTGGAAACTCAGCTCGCCCGCGAGAGTGAGGCTCGTATGAAGCTGGAGATTTCACTCCATCACAGCGATGCACGCTTTCGCTCGATGGCGCGAAACCTCACAGAGATGGTGCTGGCCTACGACATGGATCGCTGCCTCACATTTGTAAATCCAGCCGCCTTCACGCTGACCGGCTACTCGCCGGCGGACTTTGAGCAGAACCGGTTCATCTGCTGGGTTCATCCGGCCGACCGCGACCGCATGTTGGGTTACTGGGATCGTTTGTTCGAAGGCCACTCCTACCACGAGGAAGAATACCGCCTGGTCACCCGCGATGGCCGCGTCAAATGGATGGCCGCTTCATGGGGACCGATTCTCGACGAGAACGGGCGGCAGGTGGGCGTGCAGGGCCGGGAACGCGAGGTCACGCACCGGCACATGGCGGAAGAGACGCTGCGCGTTCGCGAAGAGCGCTATCGCAGCTTGTTCGAGGACTCACCATTTCCGATGTGGGAAGAAGATCTCTCCCGCGTGAAGCCCTTCCTGGACGCGCTCAAGACTGCCGGTGTCTCCGATGTGGCCGGGCACCTGCGGGCCAACCGGGCCGATGCCGAGGAATGCGTGCGCCGCATTCGTGTGATCGACGTCAATCGCGCGGCCCGCGAGTTCTACGGCGCTACCCGCGAGCAGTTGATGGGCGATCTCTCGCGCATCTTCGATGACGCGGGCTACGAAGTGATCTGCAACGAAATGGCCGCCCTGGCGGAAAACCACTCCACGTGGCGGACCGAATTTGAAACTCAGACCCTGGGCGGCGACGTGCGTTGCGTCACCATGATCGTCTCTGTGGAACCCTCGCCTGGCGACTGGTCTCGCGTCATCGTCTCCTTCTTCGATATCACCGATCACAAGCGTCTTGAAGAGCAGATGCTGCAATCGCAGAAGCTGGAAAGTCTGGGCCGCCTGGCTGGCGGTGTCGCGCACGATTTCAACAATCTGCTGATGGTGATTCTGGGGTATAGCGACCTGCTGCTTGCCGATGCGTCGCTGCCTCAGGGCGCCGTGGCCGGACTGAGTGAGATTCGCAACGCGGGCGAGCGCGGCGCGGAACTGACGCAGCAACTGCTGGCTTTCAGCCGCAAACAGATCGGGCAGCCGCGGCCTCTGAACGTCAACACGCTGATCCGCGAATCGCTGGGCATGCTTCAGCGCGTGATCGGCGAAGATATTGAACTTGCGGTGAGACTGGATCCTTCCGCGTGCACCATACGCGCCGATCGCGGGCAGATGCACCAGGTACTGATGAACCTGGTGATCAACGGCCGCGAGGCCATGCCCGGCGGCGGCGTGCTGACCATTGAGACCGGCAGCGCCACCGAGGGCGGCGCGGATTTCCTGCGACTCTCCGTGCGCGACACCGGAGTCGGCATGGACGACCGTACCAGGAGCCACGTTTTCGAACCGTTTTTTACCACCAAGAGTGTGAGCAGAGGCACCGGCCTGGGACTCTCCACCGTTTTCGGCGTGGTGACGCAGGCGGGCGGCCACCTTACGGTGTCCAGTGAGCCGGGGCGTGGGTCGGCCTTCAACCTATACCTGCCGCGTCACGAGGCGAAGTCCACCCCTGAGCCGGTGCATCAGTCTTCGGCGCCGTCCGCGCGCGCGTCCGGCACCGTACTCCTGGTGGAAGACCAGGCGGACGTACGGCGGCTGGCCGACGTGATCCTCTCCAACATGGGTTTCCAGGTGCTGCAAGCCGAGGATGGCCAGCAGGCGTTGGCGCTGGCCCAAGACCATTCCGGCCCGATTGGCATGATGTTGACCGATGTCATCATGCCCGGGATGAACGGCCGGGAGTTGGCGGAGAAGCTGGCGCAGTTGCGGCCGGACACCAAGATCCTGTTCATGTCGGGCTATACCGACCGCATCATGAGCCCGGACGGAATTCTGGATCCCTCAGTGGCGTATTTGCAAAAGCCCTTCACTGCCGACCAACTCAGTGCCGCAGTGCTGTCCGTCCTGGAATAGGGCGTTTGAGGCTTGCGCAACGGGCGTCGCGCGGGATTACTCTGGTACTCATGAAATCTCACGTGATCTGGCCGGCCCTGCTGCTCGCCTGCGCGGCTTATGGGCAGCCCGCCGATTCCCAGCCCGCCGCTTCCAACCTGATGAACGCGGCGTACCCACGCGTGTTTGCCGATGGCCGCGTGCTGTTCCGCCTGGCCGCGCCGAACGCCGCCAAAGTGCAACTTGCCGGCGCCGTGAGCGCGGCGCCCATCGATATGGCGAAGGGCGCCGATGGCGCCTGGACGGTGACTACTCCGCCGGTGGCGCCGGGCTTCCACTACTACTGGTTCGTGGTGGACGGCCAGCAGATGAACGATCCCTCGAGCGACGCCTTCTTCGGCTACGGGCGGCCTACCAGCGGGATCGAAGTGCCCACGCCGGGCGAGGATTTCTACCAGCCGAAGGACGTGGCGCACGGGCAAGTGCATATGACCTGGTACCTCTCGAAGACCACCGGCAAGTGGCGCCGCGCCATGGTCTACACGCCGCCGGAGTACGAGACCGCGACGCGCACGCGCTTCCCCGTGCTCTATCTACAGCATGGCGCGGGGGAGGACGAGACCGGCTGGACCAAGCAGGGTCACGCCAATTTCATCCTGGACAATCTCTACGCCGCCAAGAAGGCCAAACCCATGATCGTGGTGATGGACAACGGGTACGCGCCGATCCCGGGCGCGGCTCCTCCGGCTGCTCCCGCGGGCGGACGCGGCGCGCCGGGAACTCTCAGGCCCTCGGCTTTTGAGAGCGTGGTGATCGACGATCTGATCCCGTTCATCGACCGCACCTTCCGCACCCTGAGCGACCGCGATCATCGCGCCATGGCTGGGCTTTCCATGGGCAGCAACCAGGCGCAACAGATCACGCTGCGCAATCTGGATAAGTTCTCCTGGATCGGCTTCTTCAGCGGCGCCACTGTGAGCGGCGATCTGGATACCGCGTACAACGGTGTGTTCAAGAATGCCGCCGATTTCAACAAGCGCGTTCACCTGCTCTGGATGGGCGCCGGCACGGCGGAAGATCGCCTGATGACGGCGCTCGATACGTCGCGCGATGTCCTGACCAAACGCGGTGTCAAGTACGTGATCTTCAAGTCTGAATTGACCGCGCATGAATGGCACACGTGGCGACGGCACCTGAACGATTTTGTGCCCAGACTCTTTCAATAGAGGGTTCGGCGTCACCGTGCCGGCGGGTTGAGGTTCGCTACCGCACCTTGGGGCTCCGGTTGCTTTACCAAGGCCAGGAGCCCCCATGTATCACCATGTCAAAGAACTGATGTACACCGTCCGGGTTGGCATACCGGACCCGCGCTTTGGCAACATGCTGCTGGAGCAATTCGGCGGCGCCAACGGCGAACTTGCAGCCGCCATGCAGTATTCCATACAGGGTCTGAATTGCGACGATCCCGAGCGCAAAGACATGCTGATGGATATCGGCACGGAGGAGTTGAGTCACCTCGAAGTGGTCGGCACGCTGGCGCGCATGCACTTGAAGCCCCTGAAATCCAGCCGCGCCGCGGCCCATGAAGATCCGCTGATCGCCGTCGCTGGAGGCGGAGGCGTCAGCCTGTGCAATTCCATGGGCAACTCGTGGACTGCGGATTATCTGAAGATCACCGGCGAACTGGATGTGGACCTTCGAAGTAATATCGCCGCGGAAGCGCGCGCCAAGATCGTCTACGAGCGCCTAATCGATTTCAGCGACGACCAGGGCACGATCGACGCGCTGCAATTCCTGATGACGCGCGAGATCACCCACATGAAGGTCTTCAGCGCGGCGTTGGAGAGCCTGGGCAAGCCGGCATTCTCGATCGGCCGGATTCCGCCCACTCCGGGATTGGTCGATCAATACTTCAACGATTCAACCGGCACGGGCGACCGTGGCGAACCCGATGCGCGCGGGCCATGGAATGAGGGCGGCGATTGGCAACTGGTGAATGCACCGGCTTTCGAGAAACTCGAATCCGCGAAGACCGGCAGTCGCGCACCATCGGGAAACGGGAAGACGTAGTCAGAGGAGGGATGAAAATTATGCCACAGATTAAGGAATTGCTCGTCGAAGAACTGCAGGATCTGCTCCACGCGGAGAATCAATTGGTGGAAGCCCTGCCTAAGATGGCCGCGGCGGCTCACCATCCCAAATTGAAGGAGGCCTTCGAAAAACACCTGCTGCAGACTGAGGGTCACGTAGAGCGCCTCAACTCCGCGTTCCGTCTGCTGGGCGAGAAACCGCAGGCGAAACCCTGCAGAGCCATGCAAGGTTTGATTGAAGAAGGCTCGGAGAAGATTCGGGAAGCGGGCGGGAAGGAACCGCTGGCCGCGGATCTCGCGCTGATCACCGCGGCTCAGAAGGTGGAGCATTACGAGATCGCGGCTTATGGCACGGTGCGTACGCTGGCGCGCCAGATCGGCGCGATCGAAGTGGCGATGCTGGCATCGCACACATTGGGCGAAGAGGAGAGCGCTGACTACCTGCTCACCGCGATCGCGAAACCCCTGCTCCAGCAGGCCGCTCTGGATGACATGGGCGGCGCGGTGAATCTGGAGGGCACGCCGCAGGAGGAGTTGGAAATGGCTTCACCGGGCCGCGGCAGCAAAAAGGGTAAGTCGAGGTAGTCACCTACCCGCCTTGTGTGGCACGGGCTCCGACTCGCGCTGAAGCAGCCTATTCGATCAAGCCAAGCTGCTTCAGCGTGGTGGCGGGCTCTTCGCCATCGAACTTAGTTAGGGCTGCCTTCTGGCGGCCGTTCTCGATGGCCACGCCCGCGGGCACTCCGGCGTAGGGGAAGACCGTTTTCAGCTTGTCGCGATCAGTGGTCATGGCCATGCGAAAACCGGTATCCCGCATGAACTGTCCGGCGAACTGCGGCTGGCTGATCGGCACGCCGACAATCTTCGTATCTCCCCAATGCATCTTCGACATGCGCTGCGCCGATTCGAAGCAGTGCATGCATGCGGGGTCGAAGTAGAAGAGGAAGATCTTGCCGCTCTTGAGCGAGTAGGGCTGACCGTCCACCACGATGCTTGCGGGCGCCGCAGTTCCAGTTTCGCGTGCCGCACCGACGCCGTACGATACGCCGGCGAAGACCGCTACCGCCGCAGCGATCGCCAGCGCCGGGCGCAGGCCAGTGGATCGGCGCGCGCCTAAGCCGGCGAAAAAGGCCAGCAGAAGCATGATGCCGTCACCGATGAAGAAGCCCGGACCCACCACGCGCTTCAGCCAGGGGATGCAACTGCAATCGGCGCCGCGCAGGGTGTCGTACTCGATGGCGAAGTAGGCGAGAAAGGCGAGCAGCATGCCGCCGAGCAGCATGGCGCCCCAGCGCCGCGTGCGCGGCACCAGGATCATCACCGCGCCCACGGTTTCGGCGATGCCGAAAAACAGCGCCGCCGGAAGGCTGAGCGAATCGGGCACCTTGGCCTGTGCCATGCGTACCGCCGTACCCTGAACGTCGGTGATCTTCCAAAGTCCGGAGAGCAGAAACAACGCGCAGAGCAGGATCGCAGACACCCAACTCAGCATGCTCTTCCAACCGGGGGCGTCCGTCTGGACAAGCCCCAGGGCGGGCTGCGCCATACTGTCATCCATGCTTTCAGTCTAGCAACTGCTCGCTGAACTGGGATGAAGCTGCCGTGAAATTGAGCGCGCGGGGTTTTACACGTGCCGCTATCGTAAGCTGATTAATATGACAGAAATGCTGCCGTCATGAGCCTCCTTGCCCTATTGCTGTTGGCCGCCGCCTCTACCAGCGTCGATCTGGTGGACGAGGTTTACCAGATTTCTCCTTCCGAGTGGAAGTACGTGGAAGTCAACCTGCGCCAGAAGCCCGCGCTGGTGACGGCCGGCTTCCGCGTGGAATCGGGCGCAGAAAAGGTCCGTCTCGCGCTGATGACGCGCGACAGTCTGGAACTTATGCGCGAAGATCTGCCTCATGGCGTGCTGGCCGTGACAGAGCCCGGTGCGCGCGGCGAGTTCCGCTTCCGCGTACGCCAACCCGGCGACTACGTGGTAGTGGTGGACAATCGCGCGAGTAAGGCCTTGCCGGCATCGGTGCACCTGCGCATTTCGTTGGATTTCGCGAACGCCGCTGTCCCGGTGAGCACGGGGATCTCGCGCACGCGGCAGGTCTCGATTATCGGACTCTCGTTCCTATTTTTCTTCGCCGTGGTGATGTATGCGGCGCGCAAGTTGATGGTCGCGATCAAGCACAGTTAGCGCAGGACTGCGGCCCACATAGGAAATTCACCATGCCGGCGACGCTACAATCAGATTACCCGACACTCCGCCAACCGAGGAATCATGATGAATATCCGACTATTGCTGGTTCTCGCCGCCATACCCGCCGCGGCTCAGGTGCTGCAACTTCAGGACTTGAACACGCGGCAGATTCTCGCGTTGGACCGCGCCAAGACTGCGATCATTGTGCCCGGCGGCATTCTGGAAGAACACGGCCCGTATCTTCCGGCGTTCACGGACGGATACCTGAGCCAGCGGATGGCGGCCGATGTCGCACGCGGCATCGCATTGCGGCCGGGGTGGAAGGCGCTGGTCTTTCCGCAGATTCCCTTGGGGGCCGAACCTTACAACCACCTGGGAGCCAAGACTTCCTTCCCTGGTAGTTACCCGGTTCGAGCTTCGACGCTACGCGCGATTTTCATGGACCTGGCCGGCGAAATCGGCGAGCAGGGTTTCCGCTGGATCATCGTGGTACACGTGCATGGGGCGGGCCTGCACAATCGGGCATTGGATCAGGCCGGCGACTATTTCCACGACGTATATGGCGGCCGTATGGTGCATCTGTGGGGGATGGTGCCGGTGATCGGCGCCTGGGGTAAGGCGATGGTACCGCTGCCCGATGCCATTAAGAAAGAGGATGGGATCTCGCTGCACGGAGGGATGGATGAAACCAGCCTGATGCTCTACCTGCAACCTCAACTGGTTTCGAAGGACTACAAGAACGCTCCCATTCGCACGGGCGCCACGCTCGACGCGAGCATGAAGGTGGCTCAGGAAGCCGACTGGCCCGGTTACGTCGGTTCGCCGCGGCTGGCCACGCGCGCGATCGGCGAGACGATCTGGAAGGCGCTCTCGGCTTCGGCGGTGGAGTACACCAATAAGTTGCTTGACGGCGACGACCCCAGCACGGTGAAGCGATACGGCGATCTGTTGGGCGGGGTGCCCGCCTATGTCAAGGTAGATGACGGCGCGCGTGCGTCAGAGGCGGCCATGGCGCGCAAACAATCGGAGTGGCTCAAGAGTAAGGGGCTCGATCAGTAGTTCGCTTTAGACTGTGGCGTCCGCGCTAGTCGCGGCATGAGACGCCCGCGGGCGCGCCGGTGGGCGCCACCATCCGAACGCTCTCGGATTCGAGCTTACGAAACGCGAGGTGCTGCACGGCGGGCGGCCGCGTGGGCGCAAGCGTAATGAACGCGCCAACCACGCCCCCCTGACACGTCATATTGAACTGCCCGCGTAGCCAATTCTCAGCCGCGACCGGTCCAAAGGCAGTACATTCGCCGACTACTTCTTTCAGCTTCGCGATCTCGGCGCGCCGCTGCGCGATGGGTGCGTCGAGGAAGAGATTCATGGCCGCAACCTGCCTGGCTTCGCTGTCGTTCCAGGATTTCCAGAGGCTCACGATGTGATCGCGCATCTGAGAGAGTACCGGCGAGGCGGGCAGTTCGCGTTTCTGCAATCCGCCGGTCTTCAGCAAAGCGTCCCACGCCTGGCTGATCGGCGCCGCCGGACCCGCATAGGTAAGGTTCGTCATGGCGAACATGCCGACGCCGTAGTCCGGCAGCCACGCCATGTAAGATCCGAAGCCTGGCAATCCGCCGCCGTGGCTGGCGATCAGTTCGAAGCGGCAATCGGTAGCGATGCGCAGGCCGAAGCCATAACCCGCTTCGGACGCGGTCAGAGCGCCGGCGCTGGTACGCACGGTGAGGTTGGCAGGCGTCCAGAGGTGAGCCATCTCACGCACCGAGGAGCGGCGGACCGAACCGGTTTCGGCGTCGTCGCGCGGCGGCCACGCGGCAAGATGGAACGCGACATACTTACCC
>JBDTPR010000162.1:0-11198 GCA_039932635.1 Candidatus Solibacter sp. | reverse complement strand
CCTGCGCCCGCATTGGCCTGCGCACAGCCATGGTCACTATGAATCTCGACCTGATCGCGCAGATGAGTTGCAACCCAGCCATCGGTGGAATCGCCAAGGGCCACCTGGTGCGCGAGATCGATGCACTGGGCGGCGTGATGGGCGAGGTCGCCGATTCGGTCGGCATTCAGTTCCGCCTGCTCAATACGTCCCGCGGTCCCGCCGTCTGGTCGCCCCGTGCCCAGATGGATAAGAAGGTTTACCGCCACCGCATGAAGGAAGTGCTGGAGTCCGAGCCGAATCTGCGCATCAAGCAGGCGGAGGTGGCGGCGCTCAAACTCGGCAGCGATGGCCGTGTGGCCGGAGTGATCCTGCGAGACGGGCGAACTGTGGACTCCGGCGCCGTGATCGTCACCACTGGAACCTTCCTCAATGGGTTGGCCCACGTAGGCGAGATGACATATGGTTGCGGTCGCAACGGCGAAGCCAATTCCCAACTCCTCGGCGACCAGCTGCGTACCCTTGGACTGAATTGGACGCGGCTGAAGACCGGCACGCCCCCGCGCCTGGATGGCCGCACCATCGATTGGTCGCAGTTCGAGCCCCAAGCGGGCGATGCCGTCCCGACGCCGTTCTCCTTCATGACGGACAAGATCGAGCGGCAGCAGATCCAGTGTCACGTTGGCTATACGACCGAGGAAACGAAAAGGGTGTTGCAAGAGGCGATCCCTCGCTCACCTTTATATAGCGGTCAAATTGAAGGTGTAGGTCCGCGCTATTGTCCGTCGATCGAGGACAAGTTCGTCAAATTCCCCGATAAGCCCCGTCACCAGATCTTCCTCGAACCCGAGGGCCTGGATACCAACGAGGTCTACGTGAACGGCATGTCCACCAGCATGCCGATCGATGTGCAGGCCGCGATGCTGGCCTCGGTGCGCGGTTTGGAAAACGCCGAGATGATCCGCCCCGGCTACGCTATTGAATATGATGCGATCGACCCGCGCGAATTGCACCATACCTTGGAGGTGAAGTCTATCCCTGGCCTGTACCTGGCGGGACAGATCAACGGAACTTCGGGGTACGAGGAGGCCGCCTGCCAGGGTTTGATCGCCGGTTTGAACGCCGCCATGGCGATCTCGGGCCGCGAACCGGTGATTGTAGGTCGTACCGAGGGCTATACCGGCATTCTGATCGACGATCTGATCACCAAGGGCGCGGATGAGCCCTACCGCATGTTTACCTCGCGCGCCGAGTTCCGCCTTCATTTGCGAATCGACAATGCGGATTCCCGCCTGACGCCGTTGGGTCGCCGGGCTGGATTGGTCTCCGATGAGCGTTGGGAGGTCTTCACTCGGAAGCAAGCCCAGCGCGAGCGTCTGCTGCCGCTACTGGAAAAGCACCGCCACGGGCAGTGGATCAAGCGGCCGGAAGCCTCGATCCAGGAAATCCTCCCCTGGGTTGTCGAGGTCCTAGGTGAAGAACCGTTGCGCGGTCTCCTCACCACCGTGGAAACCGAGATTAAGTACGGAGGCTACATCCAGCAGCAGGAACGGCAGATTGAGCGAATCAAGGGCGCGGAGCGTCGCGCAATACCCGAAGGGTTCGAATTTGCCGGCATTCCAGGGCTGTCCCGAGAGGTGCAGGACAAGCTGGAGAAGGTGCGCCCTACGACCTTGGGCCAAGCGGCAAGAATTCCGGGTGTCACCCCAGCAGCGGTAGCCGTTTTGGACTGCTACTTGAGTCTGACCTCCCGAAATTGAGCTGTTTCACGTGAAACAGCGGTTGACCCCTGATTATCCGTGTTACTCCGTGGCCAATACCGCCCTGTTTCACGTGAAACAAATTGGCTTTGTTCCGACACTATTCCCCGATTTTGTTTCACGTGAAACAGCATGGTAGTCTGAACGCTTGAGCAAAGTCTTCGCAATCGCCAACCAAAAGGGCGGCGTCGGCAAAACCACGACCGCTATCAACCTCGCCGCAGCGTTAGCGGCCAACGACATCAAGGTCCTCCTCGTTGATTCCGACCCACAAGGCAATGCCACCAGCGGACTCGGCGTCTCCAAAGACCCCGACAAACCCAGCCTCTACCACGTCATGCTGGGCGATACCCACCTCAAAGACGCCATTCGCCCAACCGACTTTGAAGGCCTAGACATCATCACAGCAGACAAGAACCTCATCGGAGCCAATCTCGAAATGGTCGATCTCGACCACCGCGAGTACCGCCTCCGCGAACGCCTCGCCGAAGTCCGCGAACTCTACCGCTTTATCATCATCGATTGCCCGCCCTCCCTCGACCTCCTTACTCTCAACGCCCTGCTCGCCGCCGATTCGGTCCTCATCCCCATTCAGTGCGAATTCTTCGCCCTCGAAGGCGTCTCCGAACTCATGGACACCATCGACCGCATCCGAGAGAGCTTCCAACATCCCCTCGCCATTGAGGGCATCCTGCTCACCATGTTCGACGACCGCACCAACCTCACCCGCCAGGTTGCCGCCGATCTCCGCGACTTCTTCAAGGACGAAGTCTTCAAAACCGTAATCCCCCGCAGCGTCCGCCTCGCCGAGGCGCCAAGCTTCGGCAAACCCATCCTGAGCTACGACCCGCGCTCCAAGGGAGCCGAAAGCTACATCCGGCTCGCCAAAGAAATTCTCGACAATCAAACTAAGCAAGCCCCAAAAGCCAATCAAGCCGCAAATACTCCAGCCAAATCATGAGCAAACCCGAACAGCCGCGCAAAGCGCTCGGTAGAGGAATGGGCGCCTTGTTACCCACTCGCGCCCACACCCCGCCTCCCGCCGTGGCCCTCCCGCCCCCCTCAGCGCCAGTCGCCGCCGAACCGCGCGAAACGCCGCTGACCGTACCAATTGACTCCATCCACGTCAATCCGCTCCAGCCACGTCGCCACTTCCAGCACCTCCGCCTCGAAGAACTGGCCCAATCGATTCGCTCCAACGGAATCATTCAGCCCCTCGTGGTCAGAAAGGTGGACGGCCAATACCACCTGGTGGCTGGTGAACGCCGCTGGCGTGCCGCCAAACTAGCGGAAGTCGCCGAAGTCCCCGTGGTGGTCCGCGAGATCCCGGAAGACCGCCTCCTCGAAATCACCCTCATCGAGAACATCCAGCGCGAAGACCTCAGCGCCATCGAAACCGCTTATGCCTTCACCCGCATGATGACGGACCTACACCTCAACGCAGACGAAATCGGCCGGCGCACCGGCAAGGACCGCAGCACCATCCTCAACACTGTCCGTCTCCTCCAACTTCCGGAAGACGTGCAAACCCTCATCACCGAGGGAAAACTGTCCGCCGGCCACGGCCGCGCCCTTCTCGGCTTACCTACCTTTGAAGCCGTCCGCCAACTAGCCAAGAAGGTTCTCGACGGCGGATGGTCCGTGCGCCAGACCGAACAGGCCCGCAACAAACTCACCGACGAGAATCCACCCGAAAAACCACAGCCCGTCAAAATCGACCCCAACGTGAAAGCCGCCGTCAATGAAATGGAGCGCAAACTCGGCACCCGCGTCCATGTAATCGAAGGGGCAAAGGGAAAAGGCAAAATCGAGATACACTACTACTCCGCCGAAGATCTCGACCGCATCTACGATGCGATCATGGGAGAGCCGTAACTACTACTTCAGTAGTAGTAGGATCTCTTCCAGCTCTCTCCGGATGTCGGGTAACGGGTCGGCCGCGAAAAGCTCTGCCTGAACCCGCTTGGGGGCTCTCGCCTGTTTCGGAGCCTTCGCCTCGCTGTGCAGACTCTGCCGCGCACCCTCGATGGTGAAGCGCTTGTCGTACAGCAGGTGTTTGATGCGCAGCAGCAGCTCAACATCTTTGCGCCGGTACAGCCGATGGCCGGTACCCGACTTCTTCGGAGACAGCACCGGGAATTCGCTTTCCCAATAGCGCAATACGTAAGCCTCCACTCCGAGGAGCTCGCTTACTTCGCCGATTTTGAAGTACAGCTTATCCGGAATATCCGGGGTCGGCTGCAACGCAACATCTGTCATTTGCCATTCGTAATCCTAACTCAGTCGGTGGTCAATGTCACGACATGCTGTCCGCGAGGCAGCAGCAGCGTCGCCGGTCCGGCAAGGTTAAGCGCCACATCAACCCCGTCAATTTGCATTTTCAGCGGCTTGCGGCTGACGATCGCGATCCCGCGCCCCGCCGATTGGTACGTGAACTCCAAAGTCTTCCCATCCACCGCGCGCGCCGCCTTCAAGTCGCCCGTCAGGTGCACCAGTCTCGGACCCGCGATCGCCGGCGCCGGTTCCACGGCATGCGGGCCCGCCGGCAGCCAGAGCGTTTCCTCGTCCTGCGCCGGCCACAACTCGCCATCCACCTTAGCGCCGCCCTTCCACGGAATCCCGACGCCGCCCGCCGACTCGATAACCGTCTTCGGACCCAAACGTTCAATCCGCGACACCGCCGCCGCGGCCGACGGCAGCAACTTCAAATCCGGCGGCAGCAGCGAATTTTCGGAATACAGCGCCACCCTTGGAAAACTGGCCGCCGCACGGTGCACTAATTGAAACAGCTCGATCCCCGTCTGCTGCTTCGTGGGATACACATTCTGGTATCGCTCCACGATATTCAGGTCGATGGCCAGCTTGTCCTTGTGCGACGTCAGCGCCTGATAGCGGGCAGCGATCGACGTGTACCGCTCCGCGCCCAGGTGCCAGACGGTTGCCGGATCCTCAATCAGGAAGGTGAAGCTGCGCGAATCCAGCAGGGGCAGCACGCGAGCAGCATCGGCCCCAATGGCATCGCGTGTCCCGGCATCGAAGCGGTCGTCCACATGGGTCAGCACGATATCGAGATCGGGCTTGCCGCGCCGCGCCACATCCAACTCCCCCAGCCACTCCTCCTGCATACGCCGGGCGAGTTCCGCACGGAATTCCAGGAAGCGCCGCCCCGATGCCTCGTCCTTCCGAGTGCCGAACAATTCGCGTGGATCGAAACCAGCCTCGCGCTGGAACAGCGCCCGCACATCGCCATTCATTGGTGTGAAACGGCTGGGGTTACCGATCCCTTCCAGCGATTCGAAGTACAGTTCCGCCAGATTTACCCCGTCCCAGTCGAAGCGCCCGATCGAGTCGCGCACACCCTTGCTGACCGCGCGGAAGCACTCCCGATTGGTCAGGTTCATCAGCTTCCGCCAATCGAGCTGCGCATCCTGTCCCACTGCGGTCTGCTCGCGCCACTCCGGGTGCGCCGCCCAGAACTTCTCGCTGACGTGCGGCAGTTCGAACCATGCGTAGACCTGTATGCCTTCGCGATGGCACGCCGCGATCAGCTTCTGCAAGTACGCATCGGCCTCGGGATCAGGCTCGAAATTGTGCCACGCCGCCACCTGTAGGGCTGCGATCCCGGCCTTGCGCCAGCGCGCCGCGAAGTAATCCACGTCCACGCGCGAACGGTAGGCCGAATCGAAGAACGCCCACAGCCGGTTGGAACGGAACGGCGCTTCCAGCCCGAGATCGGCCAGCGCGTTCAACAGGTACGGGAAGCGCTCGTAGCCGCGCTCGCCGGGGGGTGCCGCCACCCATAGAATTGCACCGGCGCCGCGCTTCACACCGGCCATCATCGGAGTGCCGCTCCAACGTTCGCGGGCGAACACCAGCGCGTTCGAGGGCAGATTGAAAACGGGTAATTCGAGCCCCTTTTCCCAAACCAGGGGTAGGCCTGGAAGGTGGACGTCGGTCAGGCTCTGCACTCGCACCGGATCTTTATTGGAGCGGCGGAACCCAAGCAGATCGCCCAGCGAAGATTCGCCCTCCAAAATCAGAATCGCGCCACGCTCCACCCGCGCCGGCCATTCCGCGCTGGCGGCCGACCCGCTGCGCGCCACGAAGATCCGCGACACCCCGGCCGGCTGACGCTGCAAGCCGATCGACGAGAGGATCTCCGGCCACGCACCCGCGTCTTCGGAGAGCACGCTGAAGTAGGGCAACTCGGCCGCCACGGCCAGGCCGGCGCACACCGCGACGCTAGCGAGTAAACGCATACCAGAATCCCGCCCGCACGTCGTTGAACATGCTTGGCCGCGACGGGTTGGCGATCAGGTACGCTCCGCGCAACAGATTGAAAGTAAGATACATCGACTGCGCGACCGGCACCCGTAACCCCGGCCCCGTCTCCACGAAATTGGCCCAATCCTGGCGCTTGGCATCCACCGTCGCATTGCCGTTCCAGTGCAGTTGCAGCGTCCCGAAATCGTACCCCGCGCGGGACTGCCCGTACACCAGAAAATCGTGATCGAACCGGCTAATGAACAGCGCGTCGAAGCTGGTGTCCACCAGCCATGCGCTGCCTTCGCGCCTTAGCGTTCGAGAGCCGGACACGCCGCCGCGATAGTCGGGGAGCATATGGCCTTTGAGGTAGCTGATGGCGGTACCGGCCTCACCCCAGGCGGTCACGCCGTGCCACACGCGGGTGGCCGCGCCCACCGCCAGAATGAAGGAGCTTTCCGACAGGTACTGCGGGCTGATGGCTCCCACGGTGCGCCGCGTATCGCCCACAAACCTCACGCTGACATAAGGTTGCACGGGAAGACCTAGATTGATCGCAGTCTTAATCTGACCGTAGACGAACAGGTCGTTCCAACGCGAGGAAAAGAGCGGGTAGAGCCACGCCGTGGTTCGGAATCGCTGCGCCGCACCGCGCAGATTCTTGAAGCCCTTCTCGGCATCGGCCGCGATGGTGGGGTCGGGACTGCGCCGCGCCAGGTCGAACCATCGCCACGCGATCGCATCCCTATGCAGGATGTTGTAGGTCCACGCCAGCTTGCGCATGACGTCGAAATCCCCCGTGTCGTCCTCGTGGGCGGCCTCGAGGTATTTCAACGCGTCCTTCATATACCCGGCCTTGATGCTGCGCTCCGCCATGGTCTTCGCATCGATCGACTGGGTGGCGGTCGCGGCGCGCGGTCGCAGCACCTGCGGCAAACGCAAAACCGCGCGCACCCGATTGGCAAGGTCGTCATCCGCTCCGGCCAGCACGCGGTCGAAGAGCGGTTGTGCCGCGAATCGCTCGCCGCGCGCGTAGAGCAGAAAGCCCAATTGGGTCGCCGAGAGCAGATCGTCGGGCGCGTTCTGCGCGAGGACGCGGAATTCGGCCTCCGCCTCACTTTCGCGTCCCATCCGTAGGAGGAGATAGCCCAACTCGCGGCGCAGATCATGATTCCCCGGGTCCAGCGCCAGCGCCTTCCGGAACTCGTTGACAAAGGGATATCGCGCGGGCAGAAGCTCGCGCGCCATTTCCGCCGCTCGCGGTTCGCCTCCCCAAGAGGCCGCCAGCAGCGCCGCGGTGGCATCGTCCTTGCGTCCCATCGTCTGCCAGACGCGACCCAGATCCACCAGCACCGTCCGCCGGTCGGGCAGCAGTCGCCAGGCGCGTTCGAAGTGTGTGGCCGCGAGCGAAAGGTCGTCGCGCTGCTCGGCCAGGGTCGCCAGTTCGAAGTGACCGCTGAAATTATCGGCGCCCGCCTCGATGGCCTTCCTCCACCGCTCGATGCCGGAAGCCAAAGGGTCGTCGATATTGTGGAACGCCTGCTCCGCGGTGGCATTCCCTGTGCGGCGCAGCCGGTCGAAGACGCGGCGCGCTTCCGCCTGCAACTTGGTCTCGTAGCACAGGAAAGCGTACTCCAGCGCGGCCGCGGTATCGTTCGAATCCAGGCGCATCGCCTCGCGGAACTCGACGCGCGCCAGTTCAGGCTCCCCGATCTTCAGGTAGGTGTACGCCAGATCCATGCGTATTCCGGCGCGCGCCGGAGCGGCAGCGATTGCGGCGAGGAACGCGGGCACGGCCACGTCGTAGTCGTTGGAGCGCAAGGCCGCATACGCGCGTTCCATTTGTTGGAAGGCCGCGTCCTGTGGCTGGGCGGACGCCAGCATGGCCGTAACGGCAAATACCACGAGAGACCGCATACTACCTTAGA
Organism: Candidatus Solibacter sp.; assembly: GCA_039932635.1. GTDB lineage: Bacteria > Acidobacteriota > Terriglobia > Bryobacterales > Bryobacteraceae > Solibacter. Next base: position 3,268 of record JBDTPR010000162.1, on the reverse strand, counting down.
GATATTGGTGGCAGGCGGCCGCGAAGGTTCTCCGAAAAGTTTTACAACGTGCCGGAGAGAATCTTCTCGAAGCGCGTGTTGACTTCCTTGAGGTACGCCGCGTCACCGCCCGAGAGTTCCACGGTGGCGTCGCCCTTGTAGCCGATCTCGGCAAGCGCGGCGTGGATCGCCTTAAAATCGATCGCGCCTTCCAGTAGCGGCGTCCACTTGGCTTCACTCTTGGCGAACACGAAATCCTTGAAGTGCAGCTTCACGATGCGCTTGCCCAGGGTGCGGATCCAATCGTGCGCGTAGCCATTGATGGCGACGTTGCCGACGTCGAAGTAGGCGCGAATCCAGGGGGAATTGAACTCGTCGATGTAGCGCGCGAATTCCAGCGGGCTGAGCAGGAATTTATTCCACACCTCCTCGATGCCGATGATGATCTTCAGCTCTTCCGCCAGTGGAATCAGTTGGCGAATCTGCTTCTGGCTGCGCTCCCACGCCTGGGCGTAACTGGTCTCCGGATTGACCACAGCTGGCACCAGGAGGACGGTGTCCGCGCCCCAGAGTTTGGCATTGCGAAGGCTGGTCCGCATGCCTTCCATGCTCTTCTCCACCACGGCCGGATCGGCTGACGAGAGCGGGCTCCGCCAGTGCTCCGAGTTCATCACCGAGTGGACGGGAAGCTGCACCTTCCGTGAGGCCGCGAGGATCTCCTCGGCGGCGGCCTGATCGGGCGTGGTGGGGCACTCGATGGCTTCGAACCCGGCGTCGCGCGCAATCTGGAAGCGTTCGAGAACCGGCATTTTGCCCGGCAGCATGCTGAATTCGACGGCCTTGCGGATAGGCAGACGCGCGGGTGCGGCCTTTACGGCGGCAGCCAGGAATGGCGCGGCGGCCAGAAGATGACGGCGGGTAATTCGCGACATGCGTCGATTGTATACCCTCCGTGGGGCAGGCTTCAGCCTGCGTACCGACTTCAGTCGGTACATCGGGCAAAGCTCCGACTGACCCGCGCACATAGCAATCGTTCGCCAGCAATGCACCGTCTGAGAGGCTACATCGCATCCAGGCGCTGCATCAAATCCGCCTTGGCCCACGCGGCATCGAGTTCGCGCTTCACCTGTTCGCCGTCCTTCCCCTGCGCCTTGAGGCTCTCCAGCAGGCCGAAAAGCATCCAGCCATTGCGCGGCGAGCGCCGCAACCCTTCGCGAAATACCTTCTCGGCCTCGACCCCGCGTCCGGCGCGAAGCAGCGCGGCGCCCAGCGATTCACGCACCGGATAATACCAGGCCGGCGGCTCGTCGTAGATCAGCTTGTCCTGCACGGCCACCGCTTTTTCCCAATGTTCCACCGCTTCCGCCGGCGTGGCAGCGAAGCGCGCGGCCAACGATTCCGTCGCGACCGTAAGCACATCGCCCGCCACATTGAGCGTGCCCCACGGACGATCCGCCGAGATCCCGCCGCGCGCCGCCGCGAAGGCCTCGCGCTCGCGCTGCGCTCCCGCGCGGTCGCCCTTCGCCAACAGCGCCAGCGTGCGCGCATAACGCCAGATCGCAATCTGCGCGAACAGCTTGCCGCCCGGAGCCGCCATCTTCAGAATTTCGTCCCAAGCCTGCACGCGCACCAAGGTCAGCACCGAGACTGCGAGGAAGGCGTCGGCCATCTCCGGCATGACATCGACCGCGGGCATGATCGCTGCGGCCATCTCCTTCGCCGCCTTCACGGCCTCCGCGCGATGCCCCTGCATGCTGCGCGCATACGCGACGAAATGCAGATTGTGGACGAAGTACATGTTGTACGCGCCCTCCACGTTGGATGCGGCGAAGTACTCGCGGTCCACCTGGCTGGCGCGCTGATTCACCGTGGCCGCGAGTTCGTAATCTCCCATCACCAGCCAGATGTGCGCCGGCATGTGGACCATGTGCCCGGCCCACGGCACGATGCCCATGAGGCGCTGCGCGCTGGGCACGGCGCGCTCCGGAGTCGGCGAACTTTCCACCGCGTGGATGTAGTAATGGTTTGCGCCGGGATGCTCGGGCCAGCGACGCAGTACCTGTTCGAGCGCGCGCTCTGCTTCCGGCATGCCGGCGGCCGGAGTGCCATCGCTCGCATACCAGCGCCAACGCACCGGCACCATCAAACTCTCCGCGTACAGCGTGGCGGCGTCGAGATCGTCGGGATACTGCTCGGCAAGGTGCTTCATGGCGGCCGCATAGACATCGCCCTTATACGCGGGGCAGCGCGTCGCCGCCGCTTCCAGATATGCGCGTTCACGCGCCGGAGCGCCGGCGATCTTCAGGCCCTTCTCCACCGCCTGGCACGCCGCCTTGGAATCCAGATCGCCATCGCCCTCCGCACCCATATTGACGTAGGGGCCGGTGGACATCGCCATGCCCCACCAGGGCATCGCGGCGGTGGCGTCCAGTTCCGCCGCCTTGCGGAAAGAGCGCAGCGCCTCGTAGCGATTGAAGCCGTACAGCAGCGCCAGCCCCTGATCGAAGTACTTCTGCGCTTCGGCGTTCTTGGTGGCGATCGCGTGTCGCCAGTTACCCATTCCTTTGTAGAGTGCGACTGGTTTCTCCACGGGCGGCTTCATCTCATGCTGCTGCGCCAACCCAACCGAAGCGCCCAGCCAGATGAAAAGCAACGTTCCACAAGACACACGCATAGTAGACCCCTCACTCCAGGACTACGTGCGCGCGCTCACGCCGGATCACTCCGCCGTGGTTCGGCCTTCTCGCACTCAGCCTGGGCTATTTGGCGAATCGTTTGAAAAACGAATCGTCCTTCCATTGCGGCTTCGCCGCGTTGTCCGCCACCCTCTGCAGCAGACTCGCGATAATCCGGTTGAACTTCGCCGCCGATGCCTTATCCACCGGCTGATTCAAATCGTCCGACGGCTTGTGATACCGGTCTCGCACCCAATCGTGAAAAATCTTGTCTTCCGGCGTGCCGAATTCGTACCCGAATTTGAAGGCCAACGACGGAATCCCCTCACGAATGAAACTGTATTGATCGCTGCGGATGAAGCGGTTCTGATCGGGCTCCTTATCGGCCTGCACCTGCACGCCGTACTCTTTGGCCGCCTCGCGAATGGTATCGCCCAGCGTGGATTCCGCCAATCCCTGCACCTCGATCCACTTCAGTTCGAAGAGCGGCATGAACATGTCCAGATTGATATCGGCCACAATCTTTTTGCGGTCCACCGTGGGCTTCACGGCGAAATACCGCGAGCCCAGTTCGCCCTTCTCTTCGGCCGCTACCGCCAGGAAAATGATAGAGC
>JBDTPR010000161.1:0-11223 GCA_039932635.1 Candidatus Solibacter sp. | reverse complement strand
GGAGGCCTTCACGAAGAGGTTCTTGGCGGCGGTCGTCATGATGGTCACGAGTTCTGGATTGGGCTGGGATCACTGGAGACCCGCCGGCCCGGACTTGCAGCAGCATCGCCCTCACGGAGAAGATCGTCGACCAGTTGTCGCATCCATCCGGGTAACGCGTCGAGTCCGTCCCGAAGATCCTGTCGAATCGCGGTGGCACTGTCGGAGGTCCAGAGGATTTTCTTGAGCCGTTTGAGTATTGTGTCGTGGTCGGATGGAAGCATGTCGTGCAGCCAATGCAAAGCCTGTACGACGGGCATCGCCGGCCGGCCGGCCCAGTAAAGCCGGCTCGGTGCGGTGAGTTTGAAATCAATTCTGAGTTGGTCCATCTGAATCGGCCGGAGCCGCGCATCGGTGTGGACCGTCACACGAGCGGGTACGGCATGGGTCAGCCCGAGCTGATTGGCCGCTGTAATGCCATCGACAAGAAGTCGCGCCTTGTCGCGGCGAGCCACCGCGTCGATGACCGCTCTGTAATCAGGATTGCTTGGCTTCCCTGTGAGCCGGTTGACGCGGGGAACATCGTAGAGTCCGCGATCAATGCGCCGAATCGTGTTTGAGGTCGCCAGGCGCTGCATGGCTTTATCAACGGCCGCTCTTGACCCCAAATCCAAGAAATCATTGGGGGTCCAAACGCCCGTAGAATTCATCCGGTCGAGGATGTGCGCTCTGAGATCGAGCGCTGGCCCCCGGTGCGAACCTGGCGTTTGTCCGATTTTGGTAGTCACTTTTCGGACAGATTTCATGGGCTGCAGCCTGTCCGAATAATGTATACAATCTTCGGACAAATTCAGATTAGCACAGGGCCATACTACATGGAAAGCAAAGCATGCCTACCTCTTTCAGGTGTTTACACCCGGACGTGGGCCCGCCGGCCCCGAACGGCCTGATGAGGTCCACTTCGGTGGAGGGCGGCCCCGGTCAAAATAGGGTCTAAAATAAGGTCTAAAAGGAAAACGGCGGCAACCCTCGGACTCGGGTTCCGCCGTAACTTATTGATATATTTGGTGCGGAGAGGGGGACTTGAACCCCCACGAGATTGCTCCCGCTAGCACCTCAAGCTAGTGCGTCTGCCAATTCCGCCACCTCCGCGTTCGGGTGAAACTTACTTCTTCTCCGGCGTAGGCGTCGCCGGAGCTGCTGGTGCCGGTGCGGGCGGCGGCTGCGTTGCCGCAGGCGGCATATTCAGCGGGACCGTCGTCGAAGGCGTCTGCGGCGGAGCCGATTTTGGCGCGCTCGATTTCGGAGCGCTCTCCAACACTGACGTCCCTAGCCCCGCGTTCCTGGTCGCCAATATCGATAACGATAAGGACGTCAACATGAATAGCACCGCCGATATGGTCGTTGCCTTAGAAAGCAGGGTCGCCGACCCGCGCGGTCCGAAGGCCGTCTGCGAGCCCATTCCGCCAAATGCGCCAGCCAGATCCGCAGCTTTGCCGCTTTGCAGCAACACCACCACGATCAAAAACAGGCACACGATCACATGAACAATCAACAGCAGTATATACATCGTCGTTCTTCCTAGTATAGGGGGTCACAGACTCCGGGTCAAACTGGCGTGACAAACTTCATTTCCGCAGCCGCGCCGCGCGAGGCATACTCCAGGAACAACTCCATCCCCCGGTAGTCACGGGCGCCTAATTCATGGACGATATTGTGCGTCAAGTAATAGCGCACCACTTCCGGCGCGAACCCGCGGACCGGCGCTTCCGCCGCCACAATTTCCTCCATCCGCTCCAATCCGTACCGGCAACTCGCCTGAAAAGCCGCCACTACTTCCGGCGTCACGACGCCTTTTCGGGCTGCCCACACGGCGAAAACCATCGGCAGGCCTGTCATCTCCACCCACTCCGCACCCAGATCATATACGTGCCACGGCAGCGCCGCCGGTTCGATATGCAGCGCCGGATCGCCGATGATCAGCGCCGCGTCCGCCACCCGCAGCATCGCCTCTAGATCCGGAGTGTGCGACACCGTCTCGGGCACCACTCCGTACTTGCGCTCCAGAATCACGCGCGCCAACTGTACGCTCGACCGCGAACTGGTATCCAGCGCCAGGGTACGAATCTCCGCCGCCGGACGGCGGGAAATCAGCAGGATACTGCGTACCGCACCGTGGCAAGCGATGCCGCAGCCCGGGATAATCTCCAGTTCCTGCCGCGTCAATTCGAACGACGGGACGATACCGATATCGGCCGCGCCCGACGCCAACTGGTCGGCGCACACGGCCGGCAGTCGGAAATCCAGCTGGAATTGGCCGCGCTGAGGCCCATGCAGCATGCCCCAGACCAATGGCGAAGTATTCAGGTAACTGACGGCCGCTACGCGGGGCGGCTTCGGGTTCAAATGGCTCAACTCCCAAGTTTATCAAACGCTTCGAGGCTCTCGCCGCACCCGCTCACGGTACGGAACGCTACCGCCCGGCATTCTCCCCTACTTTTCGTTTGATATCCTGATTAAGGTGCGCTTCCGCGTCGCGCCACAGGACTGTCCATGCCATCAAAGAAATTTCATATGCGCTTTCCGTACGCCGCCCTTGCGCTCCTGTGTGCCTCGCTCGGTCACGCACAGATCACCCTGAACAATGTGCCGACCCGCCAGATCGGCCAACCGCAACTGCTGGCAAACCCCTTCGCCTTCCCCAATGTGAACCCTAACCTGGTGGAAGGACGCGAGTTGAACAGCCCTTACAGCGTCGCTCTCGACACTTCGGTGTCCCCACCGCGGCTCTATGTTTCCGATTCCGGCAACAACCGGATCCTCGCCTGGAAAGACGCCGTCGCTTTCACCAACGGAGCCAAGGCCGACCTCGTAATCGGCCAGCGCGACTTCTTCACAACGGGCGCCAACTCCCTTTCCACAGGCTTCGCGGCACCCACCGGAATCGCCGTAGATCAGGGCGATCTCTACGTCGCCGATAGCGCCAACAACCGCGTGATGCGCTTCCGCAAGCCTTTCGCCACCCCGCCCGACCAGCTCGTACCCGACCTTTGCATCGGCCAGCCGAGCTTCAATAGCCGGGTTGCAAACTACCCTGCCGGACAGCCCACCGAGAAGAACATCGCTCTCTCCTCCGGCAACGTCTTTACCGCGGCAGTCACGTTCGACGCCCAGCACAACCTCTGGCTCACCGATTCCGGCAACAATCGCGTGCTTCGCTACGCGGCGGCCGATATCGCCAAGGGCGGCTTCTCCACCACCATCAGCGCCAATCTCGAAATCGGTCAGCTCGATTTCATCAGCAAGCAGCCCAATCTGCCCCAAACAGCTGCCGGCCTGCAGACCCTCAACCAACTTGCCACGCCGGCGGCGATCGCTTTCGATTCCACCGGCCGACTCTATATCGCCGATTCCGATGGCGGCGCCCTGATCAATCGTGTACTGGTTTTCGAGGCACCGTTCACCACCGGCATGTCTGCCAGGCGCATCATGGGTGCCCAGCCCGTCCCCGTGACGGGAGCGCCTCCGCGCACCGATGCACAGATCTTCGCCATTCGCATGAACGGGCCTTCGGGCATCTTTTTCCTGCCAGGGACGCAGGGCATCGCCGTAGTGGATACCGGATTCTCGCGCATCCTGGTCTTCGACACCTACGACAAGTGGGATCCGGACCCGCTGGTGTCCCCTTCAGCCAAAGCGCTCTACGGCCACGCCACCGGCATCGGCGGAATCAGCAGCACCGACACCAAGAGCCTGGTAGCCAACGACGGCAACGCGCAGGCCGGAGCCGGCACTTTGAACGCGCCCTCGGTTGCCGTTCTGGTCAACAATGAACTCTACGTTGCCGATACACGCAACCATCGCGTCGTCGTGTTGCCCCTGCAAAACGGTAACTTCGGCGTCGCCACCCGCGTGCTCGGGCAGGACCGTTTCGACACCAACTCCATCAACCTGATTGAGGGCCGGGAGTTCTTCTTCTACAACGGCTCCGGCGCGGATGCCGGCTTGGTCATCGACAGCACCACCGACACGCCCCACCTCTACGTTTCCGACCCCTTCAACAACCGCGTCCTGGGCTTCCGCGACGTGCGCAAACTTGTTTCCGGCGGCGCCGCCGATATTGTCATCGGCCAACCCGGACTCACCACCGCGCTCTGTAACTATCCGGCCGGCGATATCAATCAGCCGAGCCAAACCAGCCTCTGCCATCCCGTGGGCCTCCTGGTGGATTCCGCCGGCAACCTCTACGTCGCCGATCAGGCCAACGGACGCGTCCTCCGTTTCCCTACCCCGTTTTCCCACCAAGGGAATCAGCAGGCCGACCTTGTGCTCGGCAAGAGTACCTTCGCAAGCTCCCCTCTGGTCGATCCGAGCGCGCGCAACATGTATCTTCCATATGGTCTGACCTTCGCCGGGACCAATGGCCTACTGGTGAGCGACCAGGGCCTCAATCGTGTGCTCTTCTTCCCCTTCAACAAGGGCACCTTCACCTCGGCAGACAACGGCGCGCCCGCCACCAAAGTTTTCGGCCAGCCCGATTTTATCAGCGGAGGCAAGAGTTCCTCAGACACCGGCATGAATGCCCCGCGACACATGGCCGCCGATACCGACGGGCGTCCTTACGTGGTGGATAGCGGCAATGGCCGGGTCCTCATCTTCGACCAGATCCTGAATACTCCGAACACAGGCGCGCACGCGTCATTTGCGCTCCCCACGAGCAACGCCGAGGGCATCTACGTCAATCCGAATACGGGCGAGATCTGGGTCACCGACGCCAACGGCAACGCAATACGCAAGTACCCGCGCTACGATCAGTTGATTTTCAACTCCGGCTCCATCCTTGCAATCCAGGCCAGCAGCCCCGTCGCCGTCACCCAGGATCAGTACGGCGACCTCATCGTTGCCGAAGCCTTCAACCGCGTGACGTTCTATTACCCCGCGCTCTCCGCCCAGAATGCCGCCGTTCCGCTGCCCACCCGCGCCCTCGCGCCTAATGCCATCGGTTCGATCTTCCCGGCCGGAATCCAATTCGGCAAGGACACGGCCGATGCCTTCGCCCGTCCCAACCCGCTGCCCCTGCCCACCGAACTGGCCGATATCAAGGTCACGGTGAACGGCACCGCCGCACCTCTGTATTACGTCTCGCCCGGCCAGATCAACTTCGTGATGCCGTGGAATGCGCCTACCACTGGTGTCGCCGATGTACAGGTGCTCAAGGTTTCCACCGGACAGTTGCTGGCAGCCAGCAACATTCCGATGAACGTGATCGCTCCCGGCATCTTCGTGGGCGGGTCGGCCGGGGCCGGAAACAAGCTGGCCGCCATCATCAACCAGGACGGCAGCATCAATGACTCGACTCACCCCGCCAAGCGCGGCGAGTACATTTCCATCTACGCCACCGGCCAGGGTCCGGTCTCGGCCTCCAGCCAACCGGCGGATGGCGACATCCCGCGCAATGGGCTGGTCGGCTCGCTCGGCTCCCTGCGTGTCTTCCTCGGCTCCGATTACACCGACCAGGTGCCGCTGCTGGGCAATGAGCAGCGCAATGCCAACGGAGATGTGAACTTCATCCAGTTCTCCGGTCTCTCGCCGTCATTCCCCGGCATGTGGCAGGTGAACGTGCGCATTCCGCAGGCTACTGCGCCCGGAGCTCAGCCCTTGTCTCTGCAACTCAACAGTGTGGCAGACAACGTGTTCTCGGTTACCGGCTATCGCGTGGTGTTCTACGTGGCCCCGCTATAACGGGACGCGGAAGAGGCCTGATCAAGCCACGGATGGACACGGATCGCCCGCTTGCTTTTAATCCGTGTCCATCCGTGCGAATCCGTGGCTAATTTTTCTTCGCGTTCTTGCCCGCCGGGCTTTCCTGCGCCCGCATGATTTCGGCGTGGACCGCCGCCTTATCGAGCATGCCGCTTCGCTGGTAGGCCCGTATCAACTGATAGCGGATGGCCGCGTCCGTCACCACTCCGTCCGACAAGCCGAGCGCTGTCTCGCCTTCCGCGGCGGCTTGCACCGCCTGTCCCTGCCTCAACAGGAGGCGCGCCAGTTCGAAGTGCGCATCGCGCGAATTCGGCGACACCTTTACCGCCTGCCGAAGCCAGCGTTCACAATCCGCCAGGCGGTCCTGCAGCAGCAGCAGTCTGGCGCCGGGCAACAGGGTCTCGGCACTGGGTCCACCCGTCGAGCGCTCCAGGCGGACAGCTTCTTCGTACAGCGACAATGCCTCCGCGGGCTGGCCGAGGCTCTCGACGGTGAGTCCAAGATACAGTGCCGCGCGCGAATCGGTGGGGTTCAGTTGACGCGCCTTGCGGAAGCGCGGCAGAGCCTCCTTCAGGTCGTTGCCCATATACGCCTCGAGGCCGTAAAGGAACTGGGCATACGCCGCCTTGGGGTCGAGCGCTAACGCCTGTTCCAGGCATTGGCGAGCCACGTCGAGGCGATTGGCAGCCATCGCCAATTTGGCTTTCAAAGTCAGCGCCGGGACCAGTTTGGGATCCAGCCGCAAAGCCTCTTCGATCGCCGCAAACGCCTCGGGCAGTTTCTTCTCCACAAACAGGCGATTGGCTCTCTCGTAAGCGGGATAGCCCGGAGAAGCAGGCGTGGCGCCGCACAGGGCGAGCGTGAAAACCAGGATCGCACCGGCGCACCCGCGGCCAGTCATGGTTTGACCTCTTCGACGACATCGACAATGCGGTCCGCCGCCACGTTGGCAAGTTGCTGAACGCCTCCACCCGGCCAGCGGATCTCAATCTTGCCGGCAACCTTAGCGGCCCCCAACCCGAAGCGGACCAGGGCTTCGCTGGAACACGCGTACCCTACGCTGGTGGTGGCCTGGTTGAAAAGGTCGCGGCCATCGGGAAGGTGCACGTGCACCACGGCGCCGAGTCCCTGGCGATTCGCGCGTACGCCGCGCAACCGGATCGCCAGCCAATGAGCTTCGCCGCTCGAGACATTGTGGAACAACTTCGCGGGACCGTTGATCACCGAGACCACCGCGTCCATGCGGCCATCGTTATCGAAATCGGCGAAGGCCGCGCCGCGGTGCATGCCGGCCTGCTGAAACTCCGGTCCGGCCCCTGCCGAGACATCCTCAAAACGCTTCCCCCCGAGATTGCGGAAAATTCGATTGGGCAGCGCCGAATCGCGCCCCAAATAGCGATCCAACTGCGAAAGATGGGACAGGGCGAAGAAGAAGTCCTTCCATCCATCGTTGTCGAAATCGAACATGCCGAGGCCCCAGCCAGTGAACTGGCGCGTGCCTGACAGCAGTCCGGTGCGCTGCGCGGCGTCGTCAAACCCCTTGGCCGCGCCCTGGTTACGAAACAGAAGAAACGAGTCGTTCAGGATTCCGGACACCACAAGGTCCGGCTTGCCATCGTTATCGAAATCGCGAAAGTCGGCGCCCATTCCGGCAATCGCAAAGCCGTCTTCGCGCAATGCCACACCGGCTTCCAGGCCGATCTCCTGGAAGGTTCCGTCGCCCCGATTTCGAAACAGAAAATTGCGCACCGAGTCGTTCGCCACGAAGATATCGGTGAGGCCATCGCCGTCCATATCCGCGAAGGCGACTCCCATACCCTTGCCAATATGGCTTCCGATGCCGGATGTCTGCGAGACATCCGTAAACGTGCCGTCGCGATTGTTGTGCAGGAGTTGGCCGGGCAAGCCCTCGTACGCTTTGGGGTGGCAATAGAACTGCCTTTCTGGCGTGCCGCAGCGGGGCGCGTTCTTCGCGTCCCAGACAACATAGTTCGAGATGAACAGGTCCAGCCAGCCATCGTTGTCGTAGTCCAACCAGCCGGCCGATACCGCCCACATGTTGCCAAGAAGCTTCGCATCGGTGCCGGTGGCGCCCGCACGCACTGTGACATCGGCAAAGCGGCCGTCCCCGAGGTTGCGGTAGAGGATATTTCGCTTCACCCCGGCGACGAAGATGTCGGCGCGTCCGTCGTTGTCAAAATCGGCGATGGCCACCGCCGTCGAATAGCCTTCGCCCGCCAGACCCGCTTCGGCGGTGACGTCGGTAAACGTCATGTCGCAATTGTTCCGGAACAGGCGGTTCGAGAATTCGGCGCTGGTCTTACGAAGGCTGGGAATTGCCGCGCCGTTGGTGAAGAAGATATCGGTGCAGCCGTCATTGTTATAGTCAATAACGCCTACACCGCCGGCAGTGAGTTCGATCTGGTGGAAGAGACCCGTAGCCCCGTTGTGCAATTCGAAGCGCAAGCCGGACTTGGCTGCCACCTCCTGAAACCGAATGGACGGCTGCATTCCGGCGGGGCCGGCAACCCCGCCGAATAGCAGCAGCAAAACAATCGCCCGTGGCAAAACCTCGATGTGCACCAACCCTAGTTTCCCACGAGCATTTCTTGAGAACGTGCCTCCCGGCACAACGTCAGAACTGGATACGCGCCACAATCTGACCGGTGCGCGGAGTAGGCAGCGAAGAACTGACGCTGTTGCCCGCGATCCCGGTATAGTTCAGGTATCCGAAGCCGCCCGTGAGCAGGCCCGCGCCGGACCGCGTCGGAGGGTTCTGCGGGCTCGCCGTGCTCGGATTTCCCAGCGATTCCATCATATTGAACAGATTGAAGAACTCGGCGCGGATGGCGAACTGTACGCCCTCGCGGATCTTGAAGGCCTTGCCGATGCCGCCCGAGATTACCGGACGGCGCTGCCCGCGGAAGTCGTTGTAGAAGACGACGTTGCTGCCCGGAACGCCGGGGTCCTGGTTCACCCAGGCAGCCGGATTCAGCACCGTTTCCTTAGTAGGATCAATGCAGCCGCAGTTGATGTCTTTCAGGTAAAGCGGTACGCCGGGAAGACGCGCCATCCTGGTGTATCCCGTGGACACATAACTGCCGATCGAGTTACTCGATCCCGGTGTTCCGAGCAGAACGCCGCTTTGCATCGTGGTCAGGCTGGTAAGTCTCCAGTCGGCCAGGATCGCCTTGGCGATACTATTGTGTTTAACCGGACCGATGGCCGGTATGGTGTAGTCTACGCTGAGGCTGAAGATATGGGGGTAGTAAGTCGGCGCCAGCCCCTTGAAACTCTTCCGGTCGTAGATGTTACCTGCATTCGTGGTGGAATCCAGAGCCTTGCCGAAGGTGTAAGTCATGGTCGCAGTGAGACCATGCGAGAACCGTTTGTTCACCTTCACCTGCAAAGAGTCATACCAGGAATTACCCAAAGGCGCCTGGAACTGGCCGATGCCGCTGTACTGCGGAAATGGACGCAGGCTCTGTAGCACCGAGCCCGAATCGGGGAAGTTGGCGTAAGGTTTCCTGAAGCCCGCGGACACTGCTGTGGCACTGGTGATAGTGGCATTCAGCACGGCGCGTGTATTGGCGTTAGTGAGATCGCCCAGCCCATACCGCGCCAGGGTTGCCGGACTCACCGCATTGTAATTGATCAGATTGCCGACGCCCGAATTGGAGAAACCCTGGGAACTGCCATTGTCCAACCAGACACCGCGATTGCCAACGTAGGCCGCTTCCACCACCAGGCTGCGAAGAATCTCGCGCTGCAGTGAGATATTCCATTGAAGAACGCGTGACGGCCGTCCCATGTTTGGATCGACCAGAGCGGGTGCGCCCTGGATGCCACCCCCGGCGACCACATTCAAGCCGGGATCGTATGGCGCGCCAAAAAGAGCGTTCTGATCGAAGACCAGGGGCTTGGACATAGAGCCTGCGGCGACACCGTTTCCGGGTGAGGGAATGGTGACCGAGTTGAAGCCCATACCGGAAGCCGAGGGGTCGGTCAGGAGTGCGGCCAGCGGAGTATAGCTGATGCCGACTCCGCCGCGAATTACGGTTTTCGGATTGAGCTGGTAGGCGGCGCCAAGACGCGGAGCGATCGCATACGGATAATACGGCGCGAACAGACAGTTGCAGCGTTTGGCTCCGTCGCCGGCATAAATCACTGCGCCAGGAAGGCCATTCGCAGTCGGATTGGCGGTCGTCGGGCTGAAGCTGATCATGCGGTTATGGAGCTCGTTGAGCGGCTGCTGAAGATCCCAGCGCAGACCGTAATCCAAAGTCAGCTTGCGGGTCACCTTCCAGGTGTCCTGAAGATACAAGCTCCACGTGGTGCGGCGGTAAAACAGGGCCTGCCCGTTGCCGGCACTTACGCTATCGTATTGGCCCAGCAGGAAACTGGCCCAGGCGCTACCGATGCCGGTTCCGGTGGGAAGCACCTGCCCGTAGAGGGGCTGAGAAGTCTCGGCGCCACTGTAACCGTAGGCAGGAGACAGATTGGTTTGCGATTTGGAGTTAGTGGTTTCGTACTTCCACTCCGCGCCAAGTTTGTAAGTGTGGTTCCCGTGAACCCAACTCAGGCTGGGAGCGCCCGATAACCTTCTGCCGATAAACAGATTGCGGCTGCCCGGTCCGAAACCCACTGCCATGCCGCCGTAGACGTTGTCGCCGATTGCGCCGAAGCGCGGGAAGCCGTTGCCGGGCGAACCTACGATTCCCAATTGCGTATTGTCGTACTGTGCGCTGATTGGGGGAACCGTGTCGGGATTCGTGTGGCTCTGGAAGCCCGAGCTGAAATGGAAGAGCAGCGTCGGCGAGATTGTGTAATCGAAATTCCCACGCGTCAGTTTACTGCGGATACCCTGTATGCGAACGGTGGAGAGCAACTCGGGCAGACCGTCGACGCCGTTCGATTTGTCGGTACTCTGAGTGGAATAGTAGAAGGACAGCCGGATCTTGCTGCCAAAGTTCTGATCGATCTTGATCGAGGGAATCTGCTGGAGTTTGTAAAACGCCCCCGACTGGGCGAAGTTGTTCACGAAGACGTCGCCCTGGTTCGGCCTGGGCAGCAACGCCAGCAGCTTCACCGTAACCGGATCGAAGCGGTTCTGCGGGATCACGTTGTTTGGAAACACGTTTAACACGCGCCGCCCGCTCGAATCCGTGGTGGTCGTCGATGGGTCGTAGATTGCGTTCTGGATGATCGGTCTTCCGGCGAAGTCGGTCCCCAGGTTGCGATTGCCGGTCACCGCCAAATTATTCGCGAGATTGCCGGCGAGGTATGCGCTATTGGGAACGGTCGTGATGCCCGCGTAGAGCGCTTCGCGGTCGCGGTAGCGTTCCAGGTTGAAAAAGAAGAAGGTCTTGTTTTTCCCGTTGTACAGTTTTGGAATAACCAGTGGGCCGCCGACGGTGAAGCCGAAGCGATGCCGTGTGAAGGCCGGCTTGGCCAGATTCGTGGCATTTCTCTGGAAAGTGT
>JBDTPR010000160.1:0-11278 GCA_039932635.1 Candidatus Solibacter sp. | reverse complement strand
GTACTCGCCGAGACCGAGCATATGATGCTCGTGGGCGAAGGCGCGGCGCGCTTCGCCAAGGCCTACGGCTATCAGGAAGAAGATCTGCTGACCGAGCGCTCGCGCCTTGCCTGGCGCATGTGGAAGCGCGAATTGCGCGACCGCAACGGGCACACCAATTGGGAATCCATCACCGATGCGCCGCCGAAAAAGAAGATTGGCGAGCTGAAGAGAGCCTTCCCCGGTGTGGATGAAGAAACTCTCGTGTGGGCCTACCGCACGGCCGTTGCACCGCCGCTCCACGGCACCATCAATTGCATTGCGCTGAACGCCAAAGGCGAGATGTCCGCTGTGACCACGACCAGCGGCATGGCCTTCAAGATCCCCGGGCGCTGCGGCGATTCCCCGATCCTCGGCGGTGGCCTATGGCTTGACCAGGACATCGGCGGCGCCGGTTCGACTGGACGCGGCGAAGAGAACTTACGAGTTTGCGGCGCACATACCGTAGTCGAGAACATGCGGCACGGAATGTCGCCCAAAGACGCGATCCTCGACACCTTGAAGCGTGTCGCGCGAAATTTTGACAACGATCTGGACCGGCTCGCCGGTATCGATATTCATTTTTATGCAGTACGCAAAGACGGCGAGTATGCCGGCGGTTCCCTGTGGGACCGGCCGCGCGTGGGTGCGCCAGCCGCAGAGTATGCGGTGTGCAAGGCCGATGGAAACAGCCATCACGAAAATTCGGCATCTTTATTAGTGCGCAAGTGATATTGAAGGAAAAATCGGCAGTGGTGAACCCTCCCGCGTCTTGTGGGGTGTGCCGGTAATTCGATAAGATGATACAAAGTCTCCTTCACTGCATCGAAGTATGTAGTCCCGGGGGATGACTCTAAGTTTTAAAACTGGGCAGTCTGTTTTCCTGATGCGAAACAACACATTTCTAGCGTTCGACTGGGGACTCCGGTAAGCTATGTCCCAAATTTTCCGTCACAGCACGAATACCTTCACACGCGTCCTGCTGTTCGGCGCCGTGTTCATTTTGGGCTTCGCCGTCTGGGCCATCGATCGCGTGAGCCGGTCGGACTACGCCACCCGGGCCACGCAATCGCGCGAGCAGCCGGTGCCCTTCAGCCACGCCCACCATGTCGGGGGACTCGGCGTGGATTGCCGCTACTGCCACACCACGGTAGAAACCTCGAGCTTCGCCAATATTCCGCCCACCAAGACCTGCATGAATTGCCACTCGCAGATCTGGAGCACCAGCCCCACGCTGGAGCCGGTGCGCGAAAGCTTCCGTACCAATCAATCGATCCGCTGGACGCGGGTCAACGACCTGCCCGACTTCGTCTACTTCAATCACAGCATTCACGTCAACAAAGGCGTCGGCTGCGAAGTCTGTCACGGCAGGGTCGATAAGATGCCCCTCACCTACCAGATGAACTCGCTTCAGATGGAATGGTGTCTCAACTGTCACCGCAACCCCGAAAAATACGTGCGGCCGCGCGAATTTGTTACCACCATGGGCTACCAGCCTGCCGGCGATCAGGAAGAGATCGGCCGCAAACTGGTGACCGAATACAAGATTCAGGACGCGCGTACGCTAACTAGCTGTAACACCTGCCACCGATGAGTGATTCACAAAATAATACCGACCCGGCCGCCGTACGCAGCGCCCTGTGGGCCCGGCTGGAAGGCGCCCGCGGGCGCGACTACTGGCGTAGCCTGGACGATCTGGCCGCCACTCCCGAGTTCCAAGACCTGCTGGCGCGTGAGTTCCCGCGTCAAGCGGTAGGCTGGGCCGACGATGAAGATCCTGTCGCGGGCCGCCGAAATTTCCTCAAGCTGATGGGCGCCTCCCTGGCGCTGGCCGGCATGACCGCCTGCACGCGCCAGCCTACCGAGCACATCATGCCCTACGTGCGGCAACCGGAGGACCTCATCCCCGGGCGGCCGCTCTTCTTCGCCACCGCAACCACGGTCAACGGCGTCGCCAACGGAGTCCTCGTGGAGAGCCACGAAGGCCGGCCCACCAAGATCGAGGGCAATCCGAATCACCCCGCCTCGCTCGGTGCGTGCGACGCCTTCTCGCAGGCTGCGGTCTTGCAACTGTACGATCCCGATCGCTCGCAGGCGCTGGCTTTCAACAACGAGGTTCGCTCCTGGGGAGTCTTCACCGGTGCGCTGCGCGACATTCTGTCGCAGCAGAAGGGCAAGAACGGCGCCGGCATTCGCATCCTCACCGAGACTGTCACCTCGCCCAGCATGGCGAGCCAGATCCGCACCGTTCAGCAACTGTATCCGGGTGCCAAATGGCACCAGTGGGAGCCCGCCGGACCGCACAGCGCGCGCGCCGCGGCCACGCAGGCTTTCGGCCAGCCCACCAACACCTATTACGATTTCAGCAACGCCAATGTGGTGCTTTCGCTGGATTCGGACTTCCTCGGGTCGGGTGCGGCGAATCTGCGCTACGCGCGCCAGTTCGCCCGGCGCCGCCGCATGGCCGAACACCACGACACCATGAACCGCCTGTACGTCGTGGAGCCTATGCCCACGCCGACCGGCACCAAGGCGGATCATCGCCTACAAATGCGCGCCAGCGATGTGGAAGAGTTCGCCTGGGCTCTCGCCGTTACGCTGGGCCTCGCTCAGGGTCCCAAAACCGGCGCGGCCAACGACTACTATAAGTGGCTCGGACCCATCACCCGCGACTTGCAGAGCAACAAGGGCGCCTGCATCGTCATCGCCGGCGAACATCAGCCGGCCAGCGTGCATGCCATCGCCGCCCTGATGAACGAGAAACTCGGCAACGTCGGCAAGACGGTCTTCCACACCGATTCCGTCGAAGCCAACCCCGTGGATCAGTTGGCCTCGCTACAGGAACTCGTGAAGGACCTGGATGCGGGCGCCGTGGAACTGCTGCTTGTCCTGGGCGGCAACCCAGTCTTCAACGCCCCTGTGGAATTGGGCCTGGGCGACCGCTTCAAGAAAGCCAAACTGCGTGTCCGCCTCGGCCTCTACGCCGACGAGACCAGCGCGGTGTGCCAGTGGCAGGTGCCCGAAACGCATTTCCTCGAAACCTGGGGCGATGCGCGCGCCTTCGATGGCACAGTCACGATTCAGCAACCGCTGATTCAGCCGCTGTACGGCGGACGTTCCGCTATGCAGTTGCTGCAATCGTTCACCGAGCAACCGGAAAAAACGCCCTACGATGTCATCAAGGCGTATTGGAATACGCAGCACACCGGCGCCGATTTCGAAGCCTGGTGGCGGCGCGCCGTGCACGATGGCATCGTGCCCGATTCTGCCCTGCCGGTCAAAACTCCCACCGTCCGCGGCGAGGCGCTCAGCGCCCGCGCCGGCGCCAAGCCGCTCGGCGGCAAACTCGAAGTCATCTTCCGCACTGACCCCACTATTTACGATGGACGCTTCGCCAACAACGGCTGGCTCCAGGAACTGCCCAAGCCGGTTACCAAGCTCACTTGGGATAACGGCGTGATCCTCAGCCCCGCCACGGCGCACCGCTTCGGCGTGCAGAAGGGCGACATGGTGAAGCTCACCTACGAGGGCCGCTCGCTGCAGGCTCCGGTCTTCATTCAGCCCGGCCACGTCAACGGCGCCGCCACTCTGCACCTGGGCTACGGCCGCACGCACGGAGGCCGCGCCGCCGACGGCATGGGCTTCAACCCCTACGGACTGCGCACCGCGAAAGCGTTGTGGCAGGACATGGGCATGGATGTCGAGAAGGTGTCCGGCAATCACGAGTTCGCCGATACGCAGAATTTCCATAATCTGGAAACGCCCGATCGCCGCCACATTATTCACCACGCCGACTTGGCCGACTTCCACAAGAACGCCGAAGCGCCGCACGAAGGCGCGGAGAATCCACCTAAGGAACTCACCCTCTACCCCGAGTGGAAGTACGAAGGCCACGCCTGGGGCATGGCGATCGATCTAAACTCCTGCACGGGGTGCGGCGCCTGCGTGGTTGCCTGCCAGGCGGAGAATAACATCGCAGTGGTCGGCAAAGATCAGGTCCGCCGCGGCCGCCACATGAACTGGTTGCGCGTCGATTCCTACTATCAGGGCGATGCCAACGATCCGGCGATCTACAATCAGCCCGTCCCTTGCATGCACTGCGAGAACGCGCCCTGCGAACTGGTCTGCCCCGTGCAGGCCACCACGCACAGCTCCGAAGGCCTGAACGACATGGTCTACAACCGTTGCGTGGGCACGCGCTACTGCTCCAACAACTGCCCCTATAAGGTGCGGCGTTTCAATTTCTTCCTCTTCAGCGATTTCGAAACCGAAAGCCTCAAAATGGTGCGCAATCCGGACGTTTCGGTGCGCAGCCGCGGCGTGATGGAAAAGTGCACTTACTGCGTGCAGCGCATCAACGGCGCAAAGATCGACGCCGAGAAGCAGGACCGGCCGGTGAAGGATGGAGAAATTCAGACCGCCTGCCAGGCTACCTGCCCCACGGAAGCGATTGTCTTCGGCGATATCAACGACAAGAACAGTCGCGTCTCCAAGCTGAAAGCCAATGAACGGAACTATTCACTGCTGGCCGACCTCAACACACGGCCGCGCACTACCTATCTTGCCGCACTGCGCAATCCCAACCCGGAGATCGAGGCATAAGCCATGGCCGATGAACCAACAGTAATCGATTCCCCGCCCGGCAAGAAGATCATCGCGTCCGGCTACACGTTCGGCACTGTCACAGATCAGATCGCCAGTGTGGTGCTCACCAAGCGGACGCCGTACGTCGTGCTGGGCACGTTCGCGGTAGCTATCGGCCTGCTGCTGCTCTTCCTGCTCGCGGTGGGGCTTCTCTTTACCAAAGGCCTCGGCGTTTGGGGTTTGCGCGGACCCACTATGTGGGCCTGGGATATTACGAACTTCGTGTGGTGGGTCGGTATCGGCCACGCAGGCACGCTGATTTCCGCCATCCTGCTGCTGCTCAACCAGCAATGGCGCAATTCCATCAACCGCTTCGCCGAGGCCATGACCATCTTCGCCGTGGCCTGCGCCGGCATGTTCCCCATTCTTCACCTGGGGCGTCCGTGGCTGATGTACTGGCTCTTCCCGTATCCCAACACGATGGGAATCGAGCCGAACTTCCGCAGTCCGCTGGTGTGGGACGTGTTCGCGGTTTCCACTTACGCCACCGTCTCCATTTTGTTTTGGTTCGTCGGCCTGCTGCCCGATTTGGCCACCCTGCGCGACCGCTCGGAGAACCGGGCGCTCAAAGTGGCGTACGGCATCCTGGCGATGGGCTGGCGCGGTTCCGCCCGGCATTGGGCGGTTTACGAAACGGCTTCGCTACTCCTCGCCGGCCTCGCCACGCCTCTCGTGCTTTCGGTGCACACGGTCGTCAGCATGGATTTCACAATCGGCATCGTCCCGGGCTGGCACAGCACTTTCTTCCCGCCTTACTTCGTCGCGGGCGCCATCTACTCCGGCTTCGCTATGGTGATCGCCCTCGCCATCCCCTTGCGCTCGGTCTACGGCCTCAAGGGCCTGATCACCGACGCGCATCTGGATAACGCCGCCAAGGTCATGATGGCCACCGGCCTGATCGTCGGCTACTCGTACATCATGGAAGCCTTCAGCGGCTGGTACAGCGGCAACGTGTACGAACAGGCGGCCATCTGGAATCGCATGACCGGCCCCTATAAGTACCACTACTGGGTTCTGATCGCCTGCAACGTGATCGCGCCCAATGCCCTGTGGTTCAAGAAGGTCCGTAGCAACTCGATCATCCTCTTCATCTGGTCGATCATTGTGCTGATCGGCATGTGGCTGGAGCGCTTCGTCATCATCGTCGCCAGCCTGGCGCAGGACAACCTGCCCTCCTCCTGGCGCGTTTTCGAATCGACGCGTTGGGATTGGGCCACGTATCTGGGCACGATCGGTCTGTTCCTTTTCCTGTTCATGTTGTTCATTCGTCTCCTGCCTATGATTTCGATCTTCGAAGTCCGCACCCTTCTGCCGCAGGCCAAGATTAAGGAGGACTCGAACGGATGAATAAGCCCATCTACGGCCTGATGGCCGAGTTCGATAACCCCACCGCGCTGGTCAACGCAGCTCGCGCCACGCGCGAAAAGGGCTATCGCAAACTCGACGCCTATACGCCCTTCCCCATCGAGGAACTGAGTGACGCCCTGCACCTGCATAAGAACAAATTGCCGCTGCTGGTGCTGCTCGGCGGCATCGTCGGTGGCACGCTGGGCTACCTCCTGCAGTATTTCGTCACGGTGATTTACTACCCCATCAACATCGCGGGACGGCCGCTGCACAGCTGGCCGGCGTACATCATCATCACGTTCGAAATGACGATTCTGTTCGCCTCGCTCACCGCCGTCTTCGGCCTGCTCGGCCTCTGCGGCTTGCCGCAACCTTACCACCCGACCTTCAACGTGCCGCGTTTCGCCCTCGCCAGCCGCAACCGCTTCTTCCTGTGCATCGAGTCTACCGATCCGCTCTTCGATCACGACAAGACTGCCGAGTTCCTGGAAACGCTAGACCCCAGGGAGGTATCCGAAGTTGCCCATTAAGATCTCACCTCCAGCTTGGTCTTCTCTGCGCTTCCTCTGCGATCTCTGCGTCTCTGCGGTGAAGAGGACGCTATCGAATCGCGAGCCCGCCGGCATTTCCAAAGGAGTGCTTGCCATAGCCTTCTCGCTGGTCGTCCTAGCCGGCTGCCGACAGGACATGCACGACCAGCCGAAATACATCCCTCTCCGCCCCAGCGATTTCTTCGCCGACGGCCGCTCTGCCCGCCCCATTCCCGAAGACACCGTGTCCCGCGGCAATCTCAAGGCCGACACCCTGTACTACACCGGCAAGGGCGCGGACGGCAAACCGTCCAACGAATTTCCCGTGCCCGTCACCAAGGAACTCATCCTGCGCGGCGAGCAGCGCTACAACATCTACTGCACCCCCTGCCACGACCGTACCGGCAACGGTAACGGCATGATCGTGCGCCGCGGCTATCGCCGCCCGCCCACGTATCACAGCGATCGCATGCGGGAGCAGCCCAACGGATACTTCTACGACGTGATTACCAACGGATTCGGCGCCATGCCAGACTACGCCGCGCAGATTCAGCCGCAGGATCGCTGGGCCATCGTGGCCTACATCCGCGCGCTGCAACTCTCCCAGCAGGCCTCCATCAACGACGTTCCCGCCGCCGACCGCGGACAACTTACCGCTCCGGCGCAGCCTCCCGCCGCGCACAAGGAAGGTGAGAAATGATGGCCAACGCTGTGGACTACAGCATCCCCGCGCAGTTGCAATCGGACATGCGCCAGTGGCGCACCAGAGCTCTGATTGCCGGCGTTCTGGGTACAGCGATTTCCGCCGCCGGCTTCTTCGTTGCCGGACCCACGCAGTTCTATCGCTCGTACCTGTGGTCGTTCATCTTCGTCGTCGCGCTCACCGTCGGACCGCTCGCCTGGCTCATGCTGCAGTACGTTACTGGCGGCGCCTGGGGCCTGGTAATCCGCCGCTCCTGCGAAGCCGCAGTCAGCACCCTGCCGCTCGTACTGGTGATGTTCCTGCCCATCGTGTTAGGCCTCAAAGATCTTTATGTGTGGACGCATCCCGATTTAGTGGCCGCCGACGAATTGCTGCGCCACAAAGCGCCCTACCTCAACGTGCCCTTCTTCCTGGGACGCGCCGCCTTCTACTTCGCGGGCTGGATGTTCCTCTCCTGGTGGTTCAACCGCTGGTCGATCAGAGAAGATAACGAAGGCCACGACGTGGTGCACGGCAAAATGAGCAGCATGGCCGGCCCCGGCCTTCTGTTCTTCGGCTTCAGCGTCACTTTCATGGCCGTCGATTGGATCCTCTCGGTGGATCCCAAGTGGTTCTCCACCATCTTCGGCATGCTCTTCATGGTCAACCAGGCCCTCACCGCGATGGCCTTCCTGATCACCCTGATGGTGCTGCTCTCCAAATACAAGCCGATGTCCGACGTGCTCACCCCGCGCCACCTGCACGATCTCGGCAAGTTCCTGCTCGCCATGGTGATGGTGTGGGCCTACTTCTCGTTCTCCCAATTTATCATCATCTGGGCCGGCAACCTGCCCGAAGAAATCCCGTGGTATCTCACGCGCCTCAATCACGGCTGGCAGTACGTGGGCCTGCTACTGGTAATCGGACACTTCGCGCTGCCCTTCGCCCTGCTGCTCTCGCGCGACCTGAAGCGCAATTTCAAACTGCTGCGCAATATCGCGATCTTCATTCTGCTGATGCGCCTGGTGGATCTCTACTGGCTCATCACGCCGAGCTTCCGTCATGACGCTTTCGGCATCAGCTTCCTGGACTTCACACTGCCCATCGGCCTGGTGGGACTCTGGCTGGCCTATTTTCTGACCCAGTTGGAAAAGCGTCCACTCATGCCGAAGAACGCGCCGCATCTGGAGGAGGTATTGGAACATGGACGAGACTAACCACTCCCATAACCCGCAAATCCGCCACGAGACCACCGACGTCAACGTCTGGGCGGTCGGCAAGTTCGCCATCGGCCTGGTCGTCATCACCGTCATCTCGATCGTTCTGCTCTTCGGGCTGCTGAAGTTTTTCCAGGCGCGCGAAGAGACCGCCATGGCTCCCGTCATCGAGCCGACCAAGATCTTTCCTCAACCGCAATTGCAGAAGACTCCCATCGTGGACCTCCGCGCCATTCACGCGGAAGAGGAAAAATTGCTCACCGGCTACGCCTGGGTGGACCAGCCAAAGGGCGTGGTGCGCATTCCCGTGAGTCTCGCCATCGACGTCCTCGCCAAGCGCGGTCTGCCCGCGCGGGCCGCATCCGACGCGCCCGCTGTCCTCGCCGAACATCCCACGGATAGCAGTCACTCGGCGCCGCACGAGGAGGCCAAGAAATGACCTCTCTCCCCAAGTCTTCTCTGCGCTTTCTCTGCGTTCTCTGCGCCTCTGCGTTGAGCTTATTTTCGCAGCCCGGCAAGCTGCTCGGTCCCCCGCTGCAATCCAGCATGCAGGACAGCAATCTAAAACCCGCTCTGCCCGGCGCGCTGAAGAATGTCGGCATCGATCAGCGATTGGACCACCAGATCCCGCTCGACCTCAAGTTCAAGGATGAAGCCGGCAACGAAGTCGCGCTCTCCACATTCTTCAAACGTGGCAAGCCCGTGATTCTGGCGCCGGTCTATTACCGCTGCCCCATGCTGTGCACCCAGATCCTTACCGGGCTGGCCAGCAGCCTGAAAGCCGTCTCGCTCGATCCCGGCAAGGACTTCGAAATCGTCGCCGTCAGCTTCGACCCCAAAGACACCACTGAGACGGCGTTCAATAAGAAGCAGATGTACATGAAGCGCTACGGACGCGCCGACACCGCCAACGGCTGGCACCTGCTCACCGGCGACCAGGCCAACATCACCGCGCTCATGGACACCATCGGCTACCACTACAAGTACGACGCCGCCACAGACCAGTTCGCGCACGCCAGCGGCATCATGG
This sequence comes from Candidatus Solibacter sp., assembly GCA_039932635.1. Classification (GTDB taxonomy): domain Bacteria; phylum Acidobacteriota; class Terriglobia; order Bryobacterales; family Bryobacteraceae; genus Solibacter. The sequence goes on along the minus strand of JBDTPR010000160.1, from coordinate 1,810 downwards.
TGGTCACCCCCGAAGGCCGCCTCTCCAAGTATTTCTACGGCGTGGAATACTCCCCCAGGGACGTCCGCCTGGGACTGGTGGAAGCTTCGCAGAACAAGATCGGCAACGCCGTGGACCAGATCCTCCTCTTCTGTTACCACTACGACCCTGCAACGGGTAAGTACGGCGCCGTGGTGATGAATCTGGTACGCTTCGCCGGCGCAAGCTTCACGTTGGTCTGCGGCGTATTCCTCTTCATCTTCATGCGCCGCGATGTCCGCCGCGACCGGCGGGTTGGATAGCTCACGATGGGTAAATTTCAATTATTTCCGGAACAGGCCTCCACACTGGCTCCCGAGGTGGATCACCTCCTCTACTTCCTGTTGGCGATCACCGTCTTCTTCACGGTGCTCATCTTCGGCGCCATCTTCTACTTCGCCGTTCGTTATCGCCGGCGCTCGGAGAACGAACTTCCGCACATCGTCCACACCGGCTACACGCTGGAAATTCTGTGGAGTGTGATTCCCTTCGGCCTCACCATGGTGATGTTCACCTGGGGCGCCAGCATCTTCTTCACGGCCAGCCGGCCGCCGAACGATGCCATCCAGATCTATGCGGTCGGCAAGCAGTGGATGTGGAAGTTGGAACACGTCGAAGGGCAGCGCGAGATTAACGAACTGCACATTCCCGTCGGCACCCCGGTGCGACTCACCATGACCAGCGAGGATGTGATCCACAGCTTCTTCGTCCCCGCCTTCCGCACCAAGCAGGACGTGCTGCCCGGGCGCTACACCACCACCTGGTTTAACCCCACCAAGCCCGGCAAGTATCATCTCTTCTGCGCCGAATTCTGCGGCAACAATCACTCCGGCATGATCGGCTGGGTCTACGTGATGGAGCCTAAGGATTATCAGAACTGGCTCAGCGGCGGCGCCTCCGAAGGCTCCATGTCCGAGAACGGCAAAAAGCTCTTCGAGCAGCTTGCCTGCAGCAACTGCCACAAGGACGACAACTCCGGCCGCGGTCCCTCTCTGGTGGGGATCTACGGCAAACAGGTCACTCTCGCCGGCGGCGCCACCGCCAAGGCGGACGAGTCTTACATCCGCGAATCCATCCTGCAGCCGCAGGCCAAAGTGGTCGCCGGCTTTGAGCCGGTGATGCCCACCTTCCAGGGCCTGGTGAGCGAAGAACAGGTAGTGCAACTCGTGGAATACGTGAAATCGTTAGGCCCGAAACCGGGAACCGGCCCGGCCACGGAAACAGGTCAGAAGCCGGCAACCAAGGGATCCGCGGGCAGCACGCCCGCCAATCGTTAGAACCATATGATTACCGCAGCGGCTCAAGAACGCGAGCATTACTTAAACGCCAGTTACGGCCTGAAATCGTGGCTCCTCACCAAGGACCACAAACGCATCGGCCTGCTGTATCTCGCGACCATCACCCTGTTCTTCTTTATAGGCGGCGCCTTCGCCACGTTGATTCGCGTGGAACTCCTGACGCCGCAGGGCGACCTGGTCAGTTCAGAGACCTACAACAAGCTCTTCACCATGCACGCCGTGGCGATGATCTTCTTCTTTCTGATTCCGTCAATACCAGCCGTGCTGGGGAATTTCTTCCTGCCGATTATGATCGGCGCGCGCGATCTCGCCTTCCCCAAACTCAATCTGCTGAGCTGGTACCTGTTGGTGATCGGCGGCGCCTTCAGTCTCTTCGCCATGATTGCCGGCGGCGTCGATACGGGCTGGACCTTCTACACGCCCTACAGCACCACCTACTCGAATAGCTGGGTGATTGCCACCGCGCTCGGAATCTTCATCGCGGGCTTCTCCTC
>JBDTPR010000159.1:0-11339 GCA_039932635.1 Candidatus Solibacter sp. | reverse complement strand
TGTTGTCCTCTCCTTCTGCTTGGCCGTCGAACCTGTCGCGGCTCTGCAGTGATCCTATTCCAGCACACGCGTTTGCAGCTTCCGGATGTCGGAGGCCGACAACTTTGGCGCTTCCCGCGAGTAATTCTCTACCGAACCATACTTTCCCGGATGACCGAGAACCCGATCTCCAGGTGAGAGGCCAGCACCCGGCTCGCTGCTCGAACCGTTTCTGCGTCCAAGGGCGGTGCCAGGCGCTGCCGTTCCTGCGTGTCCTTTGGGCCGGCGCGCCGGTAAGGAGAAGGGCTTAGAGTAGAAAGTTCGCATTCCGCTACTCGCCCGACTTGCGCATCAGGCCAATCGCCGGGGAGATAATCTTGCCTTCCGCGCAACCCGGCTTCAGACGCGATCCGATCACCTGGAAGGTCAAGTGGTTGAACGCGTCGTCCGAATAGATGTAGCCGGAGTTGGCCGCCCCGTTGGCCAGGGTCACCATGAGGGTTTTGTTGGCCGGCGCGGATTCTTTGAGCCTCAGTCCTATGTTACTGTACGCCTCGCCATTCAGCGACACGAAGTTGATGTCGCCGATGCGCAGTAGCCCGACCTCGAAATTTATTTCGGCTCTGTCCTTGTATCCGGGGAAGACATTCTCCCGCGCTGGGTTGGCGGCATCCAGCCGTTCGCGTCCGGGGCAGGAAAAGCGCTCCTGTCCGGCCAAGATAGCGGCGCTATCCACGGGCGGAATCTCCTCCCGCATGAGCCGCACCGCGGTGGTCGCGATCATCTGACCCAGCATAACCGCGTAAGCGCCGGTGCGCGCGAGGGCTTTCTTGTACTTCCATCTTTTCCGGCGGAATTGGCTGACGATTCGAACCTGCGGCCGCAGCGTTGAAACCTTGGGCCGTCTGGTCCTCGGGACGGGGCCGAGGCCGCACCACGGTCTGCCGTTGATCCACATTCTGGGGGCGCACGTTAAAGCTCTGCGAATACCCGAGACGCGGATTCTGGTCGCCGGACGCACCCTGGCTGAAGACCGCCACGGTCTTCCCATCGCCCAGCGCCTGGTCGCGCAGTACGTCACGGTCTACAACGAACAGCGCTTGCATAGCGCCTTGGGCTACATCACGCCCTTGGCCCGGTTGCAGGGCCCGCAGGCGGAGATTCACGCTGCCCGCGACCGCAAACTCGAACAGGCGCGCCAGCAACGTGAACAGGCTGCTCGATCCAAACGAGAAAAAACGAATTCCTCCTCAAGCGAGAAGGTGGCATGACCGATATGCATTGTGTCAGGTGAAACGGAAGCGGGCTCTGCGGGGACGCAACCAAGCCGAGGGATAACTGGCGGACTCATCTCGGACGATGATCAATCATGGGCGGTACGAAGTTAGCATCGCCCATAAACCCAAAACAACCACATCGGACCGATAGATCCTCATGCCTTGAAATCCCCGCCCGAAGGGCGAATCTCTTCCCTTCGGCAAGACTCTTCCCCTCATCTTCACGCTGACCCAAAACACGCACGCGTGGCCGGCTTGAGAATTGCCACGCCGCCACTTGAGCAGCTATCTCGATTGCATGCATTGCGCAGTGCTTCATGAAACAACGGCGCTGACCGTTGCCCATTGTACTTAACCCTAATGGGTGTCTCCGAGGGCTCGGTAGAGTCCCGCCGAGCACTGTTCGAAGGCTTCTCCAACCTCGACTCACCGCCGGATTGGTGACAGAATTGGTGACACCCGCTTGGGGTGAGTCCACTCGGCTCGATTTCGATGTCCAGCAGAAGGCCGCCAAAAATTTAGATGGAGTTGTTTTTGCCGGGTCTGGCATGACGCACCGCAATCTCTTCCAGATCGAAGACGGACCGGAGGATTTCGGTGCCGAATTCGACAAATATGACGGCAAGGCGTCGTTCAATCTTTTGCAGACCATTAAGAGTGTGTCGGCGAAAGGCCAGGACCGCAAAGTCGGGTGGGGCGTAGTTCAGTTGAAGCAGCTCTTCCAACGTCCGCGGCTATATCAGACATCTCTGCTGCTGGGCAACCGGACCTTTGAATGGCAGGAGGCGGCAAGTTCTCTGACGCCGGCAATGCCTAGCGGCCACGCCTTGCAGGGAATGCTGTGGGTGGGCGCGGCCGTCGAACAATTACTAAATGCGGGCGAGCCGATCACGGATCCGCTGCGGCAGTACCTCGTCGATCCCGGCGATCGTCGGGTCATGGCGGGCGTCCATTATCCTTCCGACAATCTCGCTTCGTGGCTGATGATTTTCCTGTCGATTCCTTTCGTCTTCAGGAACCAGGGTGTCAAAGAGGAGTTTTGGCGGGCGGTTCAACTCAGCAAGGTCTACCAACTGATGGTTGCGGCGGGCGGGGAATACGGTCCGGCGTTGAATGCCCTGCAGGCAGCCTACAGCGGCGAACTCGTCGTGGAGTCAGCCCTAATCGCGAAAACGGAATAGCCGCAGCGCCGTTTCAGTGAGGCCGGTCGCCTACTTGCTCGCGAATGCGCTCTTCTTTTTGCACTGCGCGGCCAGGGCGGCCGCCCTCGCGGGACACGGAATCTTCGACTTCTTTCATCACCTGTTGATTCAGGATCAGGGCGTCCCGGTATGGTGGCCCGACTTCTGCATGTCGTTCGGCGTTGACGCCAGCGGTTCGCGGAGGCGCAGCGGAGGCAGACGAAGGCGGGGATTTCGACTCGCTGGTGCAGCGCCACAGGCCGCGAGTCTTCAGGTTTATCCTGGCCTCGCTCGGCGACCGGGAAACCGCCGAGAACCGGTGGCGCCCTCCTTGCCGCCCGATCTTCTGGCCGAAGCCAGCGCGACGCCCAAGGGCTCGGGCGGTGGCGGAGGAGGCGACCGGTCGCCGTTGCCCGCTTCGCGTGGCCGCGCTCCCAAGTTTGATCTGCGGCAGTTTACACCCCCATCGGCGGTAGTTGCCAATCTGGACCCCAAGCTGACCATGGATCCGTCGCTCGTCGGGCCGCCCGATGTGCAGTTCCCCAATCCGAATCTGTCACAGTACGGCGACCCCTTGGGCAAACTCGGTCCGGCGTCGAATGGTCCCGGGTCCGGGGGCGGCATTGGCACGGGCAAGAGAGGGGGCGTCGGTCCGGGCGATGGCCTGGGCATCGCCTCCGGTGATGGCGGCAGCATCGGAGGCGGCGGCGGAGTCTCGGCGCCTGCGCTCATATTCAAGGTTGAGCCCGAGTATTCCGAGGAGGCGCGCAAGGCGAAACATCAGGGCGTCGTGCTGCTCTACGTCGAAATCGATCCTGCAGGCAAGGCCACCAACATTCGCGTCCTACACAGCCTGGGCTTAGGCCTGGATGAAAAGGCGATGGTAGCCGTCAAGAAATGGCGCTTCAAGCCCGGAGTCAAGGACGGCAGGCCGGTCACCGTGCAAGCGCAGATCGAAGTCAACTTCCGCCTGCTGTAAGTGGAGCGGCGTTGATGTCACAGCGAGAAGCGCAGAGCCGCAATTGGTCTTCTCTGCGCTTCCTCTGCGATCTCTGCGTCTCTGCGGTGAAATTGTAAGTGGAAGAGTTACGAGGGCCCCGTGCCTGGATCGTCGTGCCTGGATCGTCGTGCCTGGCTCATCGTGCCTAGATCATCGCCGCCTTCACCGCCAGCCCGCGAGCTACCGATGTAAACTCGTTCCCCGTCCGGATCCGCGCTCCGAACCGCGCTTCGAAGATCCGCCTCACCGCCGGTACGAACGACGTCCCGCCCGTGAGGAACACCATATCGACATCCCCGCGGACCGCTCCCGCCGAAGCCAGCAACTCGTCCACGCAGCTTTCAATCTTCGCGAGCTCCTCCCCGATCCACTCCTCGAATTCCCGGCGCATCACCGAGGCGTGGAGTTCGATTCCGCCATCGGAAAAGTGAAACTCCGCCGCCAACTGTGACGAAAGATCGCACTTCACCTTCTGCACGGAACGATGCAGATGGTAGCCCAGGTCCTCCTCAATCAGGTGAATCAGCGCCTCGATCCGCCGCGGCTCGAAGGCCTCCGCCAGCGTGGTGCGCAGCATGTTCAGCGCGGAATTGGTGCGCAGAAACGACAGATGATGCCAGTGCTCCAACTTGGCGTACACCCAGTTGGGCACCGCCGGCAACGTCTTCTTAAAGCTCCGCGCCAGCGATCCGCGTCCCAGGGCTGGGGAGACCAGATGCCGCACGATCTTGGCGTCGAAAGCATCGCCCGCCAGTCCGAGCCCGCTGTTACCCAGCAGATCGGAGGCCGTGCGTCCGCGCCGCCGGATCTCCGGCCCCACGCGCAACAGCGAGAAATCGCTGGTGCCGCCGCCGAAATCTCCAATCAGAATCAGCTCGTCGTGATCCAGCGTGCTCTCGTAGTAGTGCGCCGCCGCCACGGGCTCCAGTTCGAACTCGATGTTGTCGAAGCCCGCGATTCGAAAGGCCTCGCGCAGCCGCCCCTCGGCGAAGTCGCTATCCTCCACCGTGTCCGCGCCCACGAAGCGCACCGGACGCCCCACCACCGCACGGGTTGCTGCCGCGCCAAACTGCGCTTCCGCCTTTTCCCGCAGATCGCGCAGGATGCGTGCGATCAGTTCCTCCAGCGTCATGCGCCGGCCGAATACTTCGGTGCTCTTCAAACTGCGACTGGTGAGAAAAGATTTCAACGATTGAATCAGCCGTCCCTTGGTTTCCGCCCCAAGATATTCCTCGATCGCCGCCGGCCCGCTCCACGATTTCGTGCGGCTGACGCCGCGCTCCTTGACGTGTTCCAGATATAGGATGGAGCGGTAGGCATCCGTCAACCCGCCGGCCGAGGGAAAGCGCGCCAGTTCCATTTCGCCTCCGCGTACGGCGCGAGCGATGGAGCTGTTGGTGGTGCCGAAATCGATTCCCAATGAAAGTGTGGACATAGGGCGGGGTTCTTTCTATTTTACGCAACCGGCACTGCTAACCGGAGGGTCCTGGAACCACCTCAGTACAGGTGGAACTTCCCTGACCCGCGTACTCTATGGCATCCTTCAATTGCGGTTCCCGGGGTATCCCACCGCGGTGATACTAACTTCGGTCCACAATCGGTACCTATCTGGTACTCTGCTATCTTTTCATTTAAGTCTGACCTGCCTAATATTGAGATCGATGACGTTGCAGGCAATTGCCGCTACAGCTACGATCTTCATTTTGAGTTCGTGCGTGCTGTACCTTGTGCGCCGGTTGGGTGCCGACACACAAACGCTACCCGTGACCACGGAATGGCTCAGTGAGCTTTCCGCCGATCGGTATCTTCCAATGACACGCCTGCTGGAGACGGCGGATTTCCAGTTCCTGCGTGCGCAGAAAGGCTACACTCCGGAAATGGGCAAACGGCTGCGGCGCCAGAGGGCGGAAGCCTTTCGGGGCTACCTGCAGCTGCTCGAATCCGATTTCAACCGGGTTGCGGTCGCGCTGCACTTGATCCTGGCGCAATCCAGCTACGATCGTCCCGAACTTGCCGGCACGCTGCTGCATCGCCGCCTGACCTTCATTAGTCGCGTGATCGAAGTGCAGGTGCGCCTCGCGCTCTTCCGCCTCGGCTGGGGTGGGGTGGACGGAGCCGAACTGATCCGCCTCTTCGAGGGCATGAGCCTGGAATTGCGTACCCTGGTGCCCCAATCCTCGATGGCTTTGGCATAGCTGACAGCTTTGCGGGGCACACTTCAGTCGGTACATCGGAGCGGGGCTCCGACTAATCTGAGCGATGCCTCGCCACTCGCGACCCGCTAACATAGTCTGCGTATGCTCCGCCGTACCGTCTTTATAGCCCTGTGGATGGCCGCGTCCGCCTGGGCCGACCCGTCGTCGCTGACCACGGGCGATTCCCTCACCTGCTTCAACCGCCTCGATGGCGCGGCAACCGTCACCACCGTCTCCGTCGCCGGCATGCCGTTCGCCAGCGCCTTGCGAGTCAAAACCGGCGCCGTCTCTGCTACCGCCAACGCCTGGGACATCCGTCCCCGTTGCTTCGCGACCCAACCCGCCAGGAAGGACGACGTAGTCGCCGTCACCTTCTGGATGCGCACGCTTTCCTCCCCCGATGGCCGCGGCCTCGCCAGCTTCGTCCTCGAGCGCAACGATTCGCCGTACACCAAATCCGTTACCTACACCGCCTCCGCGGGCGCCGCCTGGAAGAAGTTCGAAGTCCCCTTCACCATGGCGGAGACCTACGCCGTCAACGCCTACAACTTCTCCTTCTGGGTGACCTACGCCAATCAGGAAGTCGAAATCGGCGGCCTAGCCATCCTCGATTACGGCCCCGGCGTCCCCTTTTCCCAACTCGGCCTCACCACCTGGCCCTACGACGAACGAGCCGCCGACGCCCCCTGGCGCGCCGCCGCGGCGTCGCGTATCGAGAGCTACCGCAAGGGCGACCTCGCCGTCACCGTCCGCGATGACGAGGGCAAGCCCATCGCCAACGCCGCCGTACACGTCAAAATGAAGCGCCACGCCTTCGGCTTCGGCACCGCCGTCGCAGGCGACATCATCCAGAGCAGTTCGTCCGACGGGCAGAAATATCGCGACGCCCTCAAGCGCCTCTTCAACAAAGTCGTCACCGAGAATGCACTCAAGTGGCCGCCCTTCGAAAGCTATGGCAAGGCGCAGGCCGACTACATGCTCCCCTGGTTCGCCGCCAATGGACTCGGCGACGTCCGCGGCCACAACGTCATCTGGCCGGGCGCCACCTACCTGCCCACCGACGTGCAGAATATGCTTAAGGCGACTCCCGTGAATGTCGCGGCACTGCGCGCCCGCATCGACAAACACATCGCCGACGTCATGGCCTACAGCAAGGGCAAGGTCACCGAGTGGGACGTGCTCAACGAAGCCTTCACCAACAAGGACCTGCAAAACGCGCTCGGCGATTCCGAAATGGTCTCGTGGTTCAAGCAGGCGCGCGCGGCAGATCCCGGCGTCAAGCTCTACATCAACGACTACAACATCCTCGAAGCCGGCGGCTACGACCTCCAACACATCAACGGCTACACCCGCATCATCCAGAATCTGCTCGCGGCCGGCGCGCCCATCGACGGCATCGGGTTGCAATCGCACTTCGATTCCAACCTCACCCCGCCCTCCCGCGTCTACGAGCTGATCGATCAATTCGCCGCCTTCGGCAAAGAACTCCAGGTCACCGAATTCGATATCTCCGTCGCCGACGAGCAGGTGCAGGCCGATTACACGCGCGACTTCCTCACCCTCTGCTTCAGCCATCCCGCCATGAAAGGCTTCATGATCTGGGGCTTCTGGGAAGGCGCCCATTGGAGACCCGCGGCCGCCATGCTGCGCCGCGATTGGAGCAGTAAACCCACCGCCGTAATCTGGGAAGATCTAATCTACCGCCAGTGGTGGACCGATGAGCGCGGCGTTACCGCTTCCGACGGCGCCTTCCGCACCCGTGGCTTCCTGGGCGATTACGATGTCGAAGTCACCGTCGATGGCGCCACCAAAATCTATCCGCTGACACTCGCCAATAGCACGCAGCCGGCCTTCGTCAATATCGGAAAAGCCGTGGCCGGCGTTATCGCCGAGAGCGGTATCGTGAACGCCGCAGTCTATCGGGGCGGCCGCGTCGCCCCCGGCGAAATCGTGGCCATTTTCGGCGCCGGCTTCGGCCCGCCGTCGCTCGCCGTCGCGCAGTATGCCGATGGCAAACTCCCACCCAGCGTCGGTGAAACGCGCGTCCTCTTCGATGGCGTCGCGGCGCCCATGATCTACGCCGTCGCTGGTCAGGTCAGCGCCATCGTGCCCTATGCGGTGAGCGGCAGCACACAGGTGCAGGTGGAATATCGCGGTGTGGCCACGCCGCCCGTTGCGACGCCCGTGACGGCCGTGGTGCCCGGAATATTCGCCTGCCCCAACAAGCCCACGCTAGCGCTCATCATCAATGCCAGCGCGGGTGGCACGCTCTCCTGCAATGACGATTTCGTGCCGCCCGCGCCGGGCTCCGTCGTCACCTTCTTCGTCACCGGCGACGGCGTCCCCGCGCCCGCAATCGCCGACGGGCGCCTTCCCGCCGGACCCGCATACCCCGCGCCGCCCTCCTGGAGCGTCAGTTTCAGCGATATCCCCGCGCCGCGCTGCGCCGCCACTTTCGCCGGACTCGTCTACGCGGGAGTCACCCAGGTGAATGCCTGCGTCCCCGAAGGTGTGCCGCGTACCCTGCCACTCTCCGTCACCTTCCGCTCCGGCGGCGACTCCATCACGAAACCTTACGCGCAGGGCCTCGTATACTGGTACCAGTGAGTTCCGCTGCGCCCTACAAATACCTTCTTTCGCTTCCCGAGCGGGCCATACGCTCGCTGGGCGCCCTGTCCGGCGGCCTGCTCCACGAACTCGGCAACGTCGCACTGCCCGCCAGCGTGCGCCGCACCACGCTGTATCGCACCATGGTCGAAGTGGCCCTGCGTTTTCTGATCGAAGAAGTCGGCCAGGTGGAAGGCGTCTTCCCCAATGAAGGACGCCTCGCCGAAAACTTCATTCTCAAACGCACCGCCAGCCACGGCATCGAACTGCTCGGCATTCTCGCCTTTCACGCGTCGCCCGTATGGATCCTGGCCGCACTTGCCGATGCCACTGGCGGCGGGCGCAAACTGATTCTCGAAATCAGCGAAGCACTAAAAGAGGAAGGCCTGTTGGAACCCGACGCGCGCTTCGAGACCATGGACCAGGTGCTCAGCGGCCTGGAAAAAACCAGCGACCATATGGCCACCACGCTCAACATGCCGCCCGTCGATATCGCGGGCCTGCGCCGGGAATGGAACCAGCTCAAAGACGAACTCGCCAACATCCCGCCCAAAAACGTCCCTGCGCTGGATCGCATCGAAGGCGTCTGGGCGAACCTTCAGAGCACCGCGAAACAACAGGGCAGAACGGTCTTCGGACTCTCCAGCCTGCTCGCCGTCTCCACCGTGGCGCACGTCCCGGCCAACCTGCTCTGGCTCTCGCGCGCCGCGCGTTCCGCCATGCGCCGCACCGGACGAGTCCTCGGCGACGCCGTCCTCGATCATTACACCGAAGCTCTCGGAGAGATCGCGCGCACTGGCTTCTTCGCCTATTGGTCGCGCGAATTCCGCCCCTACCTGAAAGGTGCCGCGGAGCAATTCGCCCCAGAACACCAATCGCTCACCGAGCGCCTCCTGAATCGAGACTGATCCCACACTCTCATCTGAAGATATGGGCCGCCTTCTTATCGGCGTTCATCGGCGGCCAAAATGTTCTTCGAGACTCGTCGCTTCTCCAACGCCTCGTACCGCGGGCGCACCAACTCCGCCGCTTCCATGACGCGCGGCGAGGCCGAGCGCCGCTTCTCATCGCCGTCCGCGGCAAAGCCGAACGAGGGAGCCTTCGCGTCGAACGACGCCGCGGCCATCATTTGCTCGATTTCCCGCGGTGTCCATCGCTCCCCGAAGAGCCCGTCGCAGACTAGATCCCCAGGGCTCCAAGCCAGGATGCCACCCACTCCGCCAATTCCTCGATGCTGCTGGTGGCCCTCGCCGCACCCGACAGGCGCCTCACCGAATCCTCAAAAAAGGGTTCACGAAACCGGCGAGTGCCGCATTCAATCCACTCCACCTGTGCGCCGCGCAGCCGCACCGGGACCCACCCGCGCCAATCGCGCGCCATGTTACTCACGCGGGAGCATGGCGCGGAGCCAGTCATTCAGCAACCAAGCGATTACCAGGTGCACGCGATCGGTGGCGCCGCGATTGTGAATGCGGTGCGGCAGGTTGAAGTCGACATACCAGCATTCGCCTTCGCCCATCGGCAGCGCCTTGCCTTCGACAGCGAACTCCACTGCGGGGTAGTCTGAATCGGGATATGCACGCGCACTTCGCCATCTTCGTAACTCAGGTTGTAATCGCGATGCTCCTTGATATTTGAGCCCGGACTGAGCCTCAGTAGACGTACCAGTTGCAAAGAGCATGCGAACCCCGCCAGCACGCCCGCGATGTAAGGGCAGTGCTGCAAGACTTCGAGATCCACCTAGCTGCTCTTACTCGGATCGGGATACAAAGGCACGTGCGCACCTTCCGTGGTGCGCAGCGCGATGCCGCTCCATAAGCCATCGTAGTAACTGGTATTGAAATGCGCGGTCCACTCGTCCGGCCGAACGCCGGCCAGATCGGCCTGTAGCCTCTCCACATCAAACCTCATCGGTAATTTCCAGTGCGCCACAGCCATACGACTATGCTACCTGTTGAGTCCGGCCCAGGGGCTAGGGACATAAGCTCTTGACAGCGCCGGTATTTCAGAGGAAAGTAAGCCAGTGACGCCAGACCCTATCCCCCTCACCAGATGCTTTCCGAAGAATATGAAACCTTACCGTCCCGGCAGCGATTTCGGCGGCGCCACGCAAGCGGACGTCTTCGCCAGGTTGCACCAACATCCGCAACCGCTGAGCGCGCTCTGTATCTCTGGCGGCGGCATTCGTTCCGCCACCTTCGCGTTCGGCGCCATCCAGGGACTGGCAGCACACGGCCTGCTGAACCGCTTCGATTATCTCTCCACGGTTTCCGGCGGCGGCTACATCGGCGGCTGGCTGACCGCGTGGATCCATCGCGCCGGTGGGGTCGATCGCGTGGTCCCCAAACTCTGCCCCAACGCCGCGCCGCCCGCCCCCGGGCGAGCCCGATCCCATTGAACACCCGCGCGACTACAACAACTATGAGCACGACGACACGCGCCCGCTGCGCAGCAAGACGCGGCGCTGCGCCATCGCGCGGATAGGATATAGCCAAGTGGATGGCGCATGTGAAGACGGCGTCCTGATTTACGTGAAACCCATACTGCTGGGCACCGAACCGCCCGATGTGGCCAGCTTCGCCTCGGCCTTCGCCGATTTTCCGCACCAGAGCACGGCCGACCAGTTTTTCAACTTGTCGCAGACGGAGAGTTATCGGATGTTCGGTCTACACAGCATTGAGGAAATCTGTCGCGGCTGGGACGGCAAGTCATGGGAGAGCTTCGCCGCGCACGTTACCGGTGAGTACCTGCAGAGCCGCCCACCCACGATGGCGCGCGAAGCGTCGATGTGATGGTAATTGAGGGTTCCAATCAGCCGCGACCGTTAGGGAGCGGGCGAAAGCGTATCTCGCCGCAACGCGACCGCTCCCTTACGGTCGCGGCTCTGATTGGGACTCGCCGTCGCGATTGGGGCTTGGTGGCGGATGACTTATGAGTAGTGCGCGCCTCGTGTGCCCACGAAGACCGAGTAGAGGCTCTGGCTGGCTACCATATAAAGGCGATTCCGCTTGGGTCCACCGAAACACAGGTTGGCGCAGATCTCCGGCAGCAGGATCATGCCGATGCGCTTGCCCGACGGATTGAACACGTGTACCCCGTC
>JBDTPR010000158.1:0-11411 GCA_039932635.1 Candidatus Solibacter sp. | reverse complement strand
GGCTGCCGGTGCATCCAGATCGAGGAGCCGACCTTCCACTTCATGGCCAACACCTACGGCAAGGATCATGACGAGGTCAAGTTCATGATCGACGCCTTCAATCGCGAGGTACAGGGCCTGGACGATGTGGAGATCTGGATTCACACCTGCTGGGGCAATCCAAATATGCAGCGTGTGATGGAAGACACCAGCTACGCGAATTCGATCGAGATCTATCTGGAGCGGTGTCGCGGGGATGTGTGGACCCTGGAGATGAAGGACCGCAATCAGAAGGATCTGGAATTATTCGCGCCGTTCAAGAACGATTTGAAAAAGAAGATCGCGATTGGGGCGGTGAGCCATCGCGCGTTGCAGGCCGATCGTCCGGAGGATGTGGCGGGCGAGATTCGGAAGGCGCTGAAATACATTCCGGCGGAGAAACTGATCGTGTCGAGCGATTGCGGCTTCGGGCGTCAGGGTTGCAACCGGGAGATCGCGTTCTACAAGGCGGCGGCGATCGCCCAGGGCTGCAATATCGTGCGGCAGGAATTGGGACTGACGACGACGCGCGTGCCGGCGGCGGATCCCATGCTGCAGATCGATGTGGTGCCGGGACGCGTGAAGTAGCGGCTTACGCCACCGAACGGAGGGCGTTGAGTGTCGCATCCCCGCGACCTAATTCGACCAGAGTTTCGAGAGTAATGCCGACTCGTTCGAGGCAGGATTCCACGCGTCCGAAGGAGGCGATGTCTTCGTCCAGGCCGGACCAGAACTCGGCGAGGTAGGCCATGGCGGCGAGGTCGGAGGTCGAGCGTTCGGGCTGGTGGTGGAAGCGTACGGCTTCGACGAATTCGTCGGGGAAGTTCCAGCCGGCGATAAATTTGGCGCCGATTTCGCCGTGGTCGTGGCCCAACATGAGGCGCTCGACGTAGGCGGGCGGACAGCCGTCTTCGACGAGTTTGCGGTGCACGGCCAGATTTTCGCGGGGGAGGAATTGGACGGCGGTGGCGCCGATATCGTGCACCAGGCCGAGGACCAGGCCTTCCTCCGGCGTGAGCAGTCCCGTGCAACTGGCGAGGGCCGCACAGAGGGGCGCCGAACTGAGCGAATGGCTCCAGATGCTGGTGAGTCCTGCGGCGGCGTACAGCGGGCGCAGGGCGGCGCCGAGCATAATCTTGCGTGCGTTCGCGGTGCCCAGGCTGACGACGGCGCGGGCGACCGTGGATACGCGGACGATACGGCCATAAAGCGCGGAGTTGGCGACGCGGATGAGGTTCGCGGACAAGGACGGATCGCGCAGCGCGAGGCTTTCCAATTCGTCCACTTCGTACTCGCGCTCTACGCGGAGGGCGCGGAAGACGCGGCAGGCCATGTGGGCTTCCACCGGCATTTGCCAGTCGCGGGCGAGGCCTTCGCAGCGCAGGTCGCGCAGGTGATCGACAAGCGCCGGGTCGTAGCCTTCGAAGACGGCAAAACCCTGAATTTCGTCGAGGATGGTGTCGATTTCTTTGAACTCGAATTCCAGCGACTCCATCTGCTCGTCTAGGAGGTTGCAGATCTGGACGATGTCGGCGATGCGGCGGGCGTCGTCGCCGGCGACGACTTGCCAGGCGAGGCGGCCGAGTCCGCTACTGTGGCGGAAGGCGTCGAGCCCGTGGTGGAGGAGGGCGGTCTGCTCGATTTGTCCCAGGGGAACGCCCGCACGGCGGCCGAGCTCTACGGCCAGGGCGGCCGTACGGCGGCAGTGCGCTTGTTCAACGGTGGGATCGAGACTCATGGGGTCAACTACCATTTGGCGCGTCTGGGGGGATCCGGGGCAAGGTTCAATTGAGAAACTAAGATCTTGTTTCTCCGGTAATGGGGAGGAAAGCGCGCGGGGGCTCAGGAAAAGGCTCGGGAATGGGATTTAGGCAGAGAGGCGAGGCGAGTCCTACACTGCCTTGCGGGCTAACTTCGGCAGCACGATTAGTGCGGCTCCGTACAGAAACAGGGAGAGGACCAGAGCCGCAGTCTTGTCTTGCTGAAGGTCCACTCCGATCATGCGGTAGGCGCCTAAGGCCATCACCGGGTAGACCAAGCGGCCGAATTCGATACGCTGCCATCGGTGTGCTCCCCACGCCAGCAGGAGTGCGGCGGACGAGAGCACCAGGGTCCGCAACGTGGCGCAGTAGGCATGCGTCGCTTCCGCGCCGAACCAATGGTGATAGACGGATGTCAGGAGTCCCGCGGCGATTCCCGCGGTCAGACACACGGCGGCTCCGGCTACCAGGACGCGAAGCGCTCGCGAACTGAAGCTCGGCGTGACGGCGGCGGCGTGGCGGGTTCCGATAATGTAGCAGAGCACTGCGGTGAGGGCTCCGGTCCAAATGGCCCAGGGCGCTCCGCCCGGCCAGGTTCGGGAACCCAACAGCAAGCCGGCGGCCTGTTCGAGCGCGCTCGACGCGGCGAGGCTCAAGAGCAGGAAGATGATGCCGTGAACTTTCAGGGTGAGGCGGAGGAAGAGGCCGCCGGCCCAGATGGCAGCAATCGCGAGCACGCTCCAGGTGATCGCGGCGGCGGCGCCGCTGAGTAGGATGCGGCTGCCGGCGATGGTCAGGAGGATGCCAAATGTGGCGTAGGTATGGAAATTGCGACCCACTTCCCCGCCCCGGTCGAGCATCAGGAAACTCACCAGGTAGCAGGCTGCGGCGCAGAGCAGGGCCACGATGGCGAGGCCCGGCGCGACACGCGGATCGGCGCCGGTCAGTTGCAGTCCGCCGCCGACGCTGATGAGGAAGGCAATGGCGCATTGGGCGGTCTCGAACCAGGTGAAGCTAAGGCCGCGAAGCAGGGTGCGGACGATGGTGCTGGAGAGATAAATGATGAGCAGCGCCGCGAGGGCAAGCAGCAGCAAGGAGTGTGGAATGGGCGCGTAGCCTTCGGGTACGCCATGATCCCGGGTGGCGAGCCAGGTGGCGAGGAGAACCGCGAGGTCGGCCGCGGAGGCGGTGAGCCAACGCTCGGTCAGCCAGTGATTGAGGCAGGCGGAGATTTCGACGGCGAGCGCGATGGCGAGCAAGACGAAGGTGAAAGGGAGCACGTCGGACGTGGCGAAAAGGAGCGCGGCGCTGGTGCCGAGTCCTCCGAGGGTGGCGAAGGTGGCGACGATGAGGAGGTCCTTGCGCCAGGAGACGGCGAGTCCGAAGAGGGTGAAGGCGAGGAGCAGCGCTCCCGCGGTCCAGGTACTGATGGCGTGTAGGCGGGTAGCGGCTTCAAAGAGGAGGGGCGAAAGGACCAGGACGGAAGTGAGTCCGTGGAGCGCGGTTTCCAGGCGCTGAGACGCAGGGGTGCGGGCGGCCGCGACCAGCCAGAGCATCGCGTAGATGAGGCCGATGCCTACGCCTGCGCGCGGGGAGAATGTGCCGGATTCGGTGAGCGCACGCAGAAGGAAGGCGCCGGCGAGGCCGAGCAGCGCGCGGCCGAGTACGGGGAGGAGCGCGGCCGGCGAGTCCAACACGCCGGGCAGTGCGCCGGGTAACGCGGCGGGCGGAGGTTGCGCTTCGTGGGCGTGGGCGAGAGCGGTGTGGGCGGGCAGGCCCATCGCCGATTCCAGATAGACCACTCGGGAGCGAAGGTCCGCCAATTCCGCGGCCAGGGACTCCCATTCGGGCTGCGACAAGGCAACCTCCTCAGGCTTTATGAGCCTCGCTCTCCTGCCACGGGGGCAGGATCTTCACCAGCACCACGAAGATCAGGAAGGGCAGCAGCATCAGCGCAATCGCTGTGAGCAGCCCTTCGCGAGTGACCAACGCCATTTTGTAAGTGGTATAGCCCAGGAAACTCTTGGAGAATAACTGGCCGCCGATGACCACGTTCCAGCGCATGGCGAAGATACCGACCAGGGTGAGCGAACATGCCGCAACATACATGGCCTTGCGTTTGGCCTCGGTGAACTTCCAGAGTTGATTGGCCGCCAGCAGGATCAGCGGGATCAGCGTGCCGAGGCCGATTTGCAGGACCACGTGCGAATACCAGAGGCGGGTATGCACCATGAAATCGAGACTGCGGAAGCTCTCGTCGGATTCGTAGGTGCGATGGATAAGGTCGAGCATTTCGAGCGTGAAATCGATGACGAAGGTGTAGAAGAGGTATTTGGCGATGGTGTCGATGCAGCGCATGTCGATGGGCGTCTTCTTGAGCTTCATGGAGGCCATGTAGAGCATGAGTACCGCGGCGATGCCCGAGACCATGGCGGAGAACAGAAAGACGATGGGCATGAGCGGCGAGCTCCACCACGGGTTGGCTTTGATGGAGCCGAAGATGAAGCCGACGTAGCCGTGGAGCATGAAAGCGGAGGGAATGCCGATGACGGTGACCGCGTAGCCCACTTTGTCGTCGATGATGCGTGACGCGGGGCTCACGTTCATGGAACCGAGAGTGAGCGCGCGGTAAACGAGGCGCAGGAAGCCCTTGGAGGTTTGCGCGAGGCGGACAATATCGGCGCGGTAATCGAGCCAGATTTCGAGGAGCAGGACGACGGTGAGATACCAGAGATACACGAAGCCGAACATTGCCATGGCTGAGGAACGGTGCGGCGTGGTGTACATCTCAAACGAGCGCTCGGGGTGTCCGAGGTGAAGTTGCAGGGGCAGGGGGGCCACCAGCAGGAAGGCGAGGGCCGTAAGCAGCGCCAGGCGGTAAGTGGGTCGCACGGCTTCCACTTTGAAGACGCGCTCCAGGGACGCCAGAATGAAGGCGCCGGCCACCAGGCCGGTGACGAAAGGGTAGAGCACGATGAGCACGCTCCACTGCAACTCCACCTCATTGGGGTACATGAATCCATCTACGCCGGGAATCATCATTTGCTCCTATCGCACCGAACTTTATCGGACCGAACCATCGAGGTGGTTGTAATAGACCTTGGCTTCGGTGGCCATGTACGCCTTGAGGACGTTGACCTTGTTGTTCCTCAGGTACTCGTGAACGGGGTCTTTGGGATCTTTGAAATCGACCAATTGGCGGGCGCCGGTGGGGCAGTTCTCGCAGCACGCGGTGGTCAGCCCTTTGGTGATCCGGTGGTAGCAGAGGTTGCACTTGTCCACCGTTTCCGTCTCGGGGTGGAGGTAGCGGCAGCCGTAGGGGCAGGCCTGGACGCAGTAGCGGCAGCCGAGGCAGTAGTCCTTATCGACGAGAACGACGCCATCGGGGCTGACGAAGGTGGCGCCTACGGGGCAGACCTGGGTGCAGGGTGAATCGGCGCAGTGGTTGCAGAGTTTGGGAACGAAGAAGCTCTTGAGATCGACGGGCTTGGGCAGGGGGAAGCCGTTGATGGCGCCCTCCGGGGAGGTGACGTGGGGCGTACCGTGGCCTTCGGGGACCTCGTAGCGTTCGACCCAGGTGCGGAAGTAGTCTTTGGGCACCTGATTTTCGTTGGAACAGGCGCGCACGCAGCTGCCGCAGCCGATGCACTTCTCGATGTCGATGATCATGCCCCACCAGTGGTCGGCCATCTTGTACGTGTCGGGAGCGGGTTCGGCGCCAGTGATCTGTTCGAAGGTGGCGCCGACGCTGGCGATCATGAGGAGCTTGCCGCCTACAGTCAATAAATCTCGACGGTTCATTTCCATAGGTGTGCTCCTAGAGTTTGGGACTGTGGGGCTTGTGGCAATCGTTGCAGGCCATACCGCCGGAGTGTTCCGCCGAGACTACTTGCGGAAATGTCTTAGGCTTGGCCTGGTCCTTCTCATGGCAGCGCACGCAGAGGGTCGCGACCTTGGGGAGGGTGGGCTTGAGGGCTGCAGGGTCGTCGGCATGTTTGGCGAGGGGTCCGTGGCAGGTCTCGCAGGAGACGTGCGCGTGCTTGCCCGCGGCGCGGACCTTGGCCTGGTCATCGTGGCACATGACGCAAGTGTCCTGGCCGGCGTAGGAAATTGCGTGCCCGCGGACGGCTGCCAGGGCGCCGGGGCGGTAGTGGCCGTACTGGCCGAAGTTCTTCGGCACAACGGCGCCGCGAATCATCATGAAGACTCCCATCCCGGCCAGCAGGACTAACGCGGGCCGGATCAGGTGTCCAGAATCGCGGAATAATCTCTCCACTCATTCCCCCTTTTTGCGCTGAGAGTACGCTCGGGCTGAGCAATATTAATACCAAACGGTCTTTTTGGATGAAATTAAACGTTTTGATGATTTTTTCAACAGAGTGCGGGTGCGGGCCGAGCAAGCTTTGGGGGATTTCGCGCAACGTGGGTGCGAAGATGAGGGCGGTTCACCCTGCAATGCAATGGATGTAACATGTAGGGCGTGCGTGCCTGGCTTGGACTGGTGGTTGCGGGGATCGCGGCGGCGCAGTCGGTGGCACCCGAGGTGCTCCTGCTGGCGCGTGTGAAGGCGCATACGCGGGAGGAACTGGCGCGCCTGCCGAATTGCAGCTGCCTGGAGACGGTGCGGCGGGAGTATAAGGATCAGGGTGCGGCAGATCTCGAACCGCGCGATGTGCTGCGGCTGGAAGTGTTGTACAGCGATGGCCGGGAATACTACGCCTCTCCCGCGGAGAGCCAGTTCACGCAATCGCATCCCAGTTCGTTCGCGGCGGGCGGCACCATCGGCAACGGGCACTTCGCGCTGTTCCTGCACGAGATCGCGAGCGAACGCGGACCTTCCTACGAGTACAAGGGAGTGGAACGCCTGCTGGGCCGCGAGTTGGCGCGCTGGGATTACCGCGTAGCTTTGCAGGGCAGCGGGCATGTACTCAATATGGGCGGGGGCGATAGCACGGTTGGCATGACGGGGTCGTTCTGGGCGGACCCGGCGACCTACGAGATCGTGCGCATACAGATGGCGGCGAACGAGATTCCGCCGACGTTGTTGGTGCAGTCTTCCGAGACCTGGATCGAGTATGCGCATACCAATCTGGGCGGGCGGGAATACCTGCTGCCGCAATCGGCGGAAGCCAGGCTGACGAAGTTTACCGGGGAGGATAGCAGGAACCACCTGGAGTTCACTCACTGCCGGCTGTTCACGGCGCATAGCGCGATTTCGTTTGGGGCTACGCCGGAAGACCACGCCGCCAAGGATGGCCCGGTCCGGGATTTCAGGCGCGAACTGCCGCCTGGACTCGCGGTGACGATCAAGATCCACACGGCGATCACCGGGGATTTGGCGGTGGGGACTCTGCTGGAGGGCACGGTGGAAGGCAACGTGTCTTACAAGAAGCAGGTGGTGGTTCCGGGCGGGTCTGTGGTGCGCGGGCGGGTACGGCGCTTGGAAGACCGGTCGGGCACGTTTGCGATATCGCTGGAGTTCACGGATGTGGAAGCCGGTGAGATGCGCTACCGGTTCTTCGCCGATTTGCAGAGCGTGGAGGGCGTGACGGGCCCGCGACGCGCGGGTATTCTGGCGTCGGAACCGGGTGTGGGGAGCTTCGTGGTGGAAGGGCCGCGGCTGGACCTGGCGGCGGGCTTTCGGATGACGTGGAAGACGCGGACCGTGGCGGAGTAGGCTGGCGGCGCTACTTGAACTCCAGGGTTCGGACCAGTCCGGCGACTCCGGGGATGTTGGGCACCGCCTGGTATTCCAGACGTAAGGCGCGGGGCGATTTTTGCGGACCGCAGGTCAGTTCGACCGGTTCCCCGTTGGCTCCCTGGATGGCGACTTTGGTGGGGTCGGGGATTACGAACGTCTGTAACGTTCCGTCGACCCGCACGTGCAATTTGGCCAGGGTGCCGCACTCCATATTTTCCAGCGTACCTTGCACCGCGGGCAGTTGAGGAACTGCGGAGACGGGTTCCTCGGCCTCGGTGCGCCGTTGCAGGCGCGGACGTTGCGGTTCCTCGTCCGAATCCTCGCGCGGCGGAGGCGCCGGCCTGGCCGCGGGACGTTCCAGCGTCTGCTCCAGGCGATCGAGCGACGCGAGTTCCTCGGGATTTTTGGTGAATTTGCGGGCTTTGACGATGCTCTCCCGGGCGTGCGGAGTGTCGGCAAGGCGGTACTGCGCGTAAGCGAGGTTGTAGTAGAGGCGGTAGCCATCGGCGGCGGTGGCGACCTTTTTGACGTGCTGCAGGGCGGCGGCGGCGGCGCCGTAGGCGCCGGTGCGCACCAGGGTGGCGCCGAGTTCGAGGTGGATCTCGTCGGAATCGGGGAACAGAATGGCTGCGTCGGTGAGCACGGCGGCGGCCTCTTTGAGCTGGTTGTTGTAGCCCAGGACGCGTCCGTAGAGCAGCAGCGACGGCTGACTCTTGCAGCCCAGTTCGACGCCGCGGGCGAAGTGGCGGACGGCGTCGGCGACTATGCGTTCGTGCCAGGCGGACTGGGCGCGGCCGTCCTCGACTTCGCAACTGGCGGGGAAATCCTTGGCGAGCTGGTCGTAGGCTTCGCGGCCCTGCTCACTTTTACCTCTGTTGTTGGACAGCAATTCGGCGAGCGCAAGCCGTGCGGGAAGGGTTGCACCCGCCGAAATTTCGGGCGCATCGATGTTCTTGGGCACCTGCACGTCGAACAGAGAGGCGTGCACGGAGTTGCCGCTGAAGTAGGTATGCAGCGCGGCTTCAACCTGCTGAGGCGTTTTGCCGTAGATGCGCTGCATGGCGGCAACGGGATCACCCTGGCCGAGAGCGGAAATGAAATCTTTGAGATGCGGCTGGTAGGCGGGGTCGAGGTTGAGCATGTGGACAAGTGCCCAGCTCTCGGCGTAAAACATCCCCGCTTTCGACTTCTCGTTGTAGTAAGGCGAGTTGTGATCGACGGCGAGAAGAGTGGGCAGCGGAATCCAACGGTCATTGGCGAGGGACTGCAGGCGCGAGGGGAGGACTTGGCCCACCAGCATTTTATTGCCGCGGGGCTCGAGGCTGGAATAAAGTTCGGCGAGCCCTTCGTTGAGCCACGCGGGGATCTCCAGGCTGGACTGGTGGATCATGAGGTGGGTGTACTCGTGGACGGCGACGGGGAAGTGCTCGCTGTCGGCGGAACTCATGACGATGAAATCGTGGGTAGCGCCGGGTTGGAAGAAGGCGCTGGCGAACTCGTTGGGGCGGTAGGGCTGGTATTCCTTTTCGCTGCGAAAAACGATGATTCGGGCGGGGCGGGCGGCGGCGAGGCGGGTACCGAAGGCCTGCAGGAAAAAGCTGCGGACCTGCTCGAAGTGGCGAATGAGGCTGCGGCCGGAGCGTTCGCCGGCGGTGGTGTAGAGCTCGAAATTGGCGGAGGTGATCTTGAGCCACGGGTCGGATGGGGCGGCGTGGGCGGCAGTGATCAGTAGGCAGGTGATCAGGAGGCAGGTGATCAGGAGGCAGGCGAGGCTAATTTTCTTTAGGGCCACGAATGCCCACAGATTAACATTTCGCCGCACGATTTCGCCGCGGCAAACTCAGACCGAGGCCGCTTGCGTGCGCAAGCGCTCGACTTCACGGGTGAGGACCTGGTAGGAAGCTGCGCACTCGTCGAAGCGGCCGGCGGAGGCGTGGAGTTCCAGGCGTTTGAGCTGGGCTGCCATAGCGTTGGCGCCTACGTTGGCGCAGGCCCCCTTGCTGTAGTGGGCAAGGCGCATGGTGCGCTGGGGGTCGTGATCTCGGATTGCCTGGTCGAGCAGGACCATCTGACTGGCGTTATCTTCCACCAGGGCGGCCAGGATCTCGCGCATGAGCTCTTCGTCATCCAGGGTGATGTCGCGGAGTTGCTGGAGATCCAGGACGGAACTTTCGTCGGTTACGTGCACGTCTCTATTGTGACCTTTCGGGGAGATGGGCTCAATCGGTGGAAATACTTAGGTGGAATCGGGAGAAGCCTTAGAAACTAGCGGCCTACCTTGGGCGGGGGGAGCCGAATTGGAATTGGGTTTCGGTAGCCTGGCCGCGACCGTCGACGACTGTCCTGGTCATAAAGCCAGGGGCTAGGGGAGTACCGAAACGCATGTCGAAGACTTCCACGAGCTTACCGTTTTCGACGGCAGGATAAGGGGTTACGCGCCAGAGGGGGTATTGGGCGAAGCGCAGGAAATCCTGAAAGGCGGGGGTGCGGCGCGCGATCTCCATGGCGGGATCGGACTCGGGCTTGTGGAAGACCGTACCACGTTGGCCGGAGTCGCGGACGAGGTTGATGTCCTGCACCACGTAAGCGCCTTGGGTCTCGACGATGCCGGTCCACTTGAAGGGATTGACGGGGTCGGGTATGGCGGCGACGCGCAGCGGCACGACACCTTCCACCATGTGCGATTCAAGGCCGGCGATTACGCGGGCGTGCAGCACGCCGCGGCAGGTATCGTAGACGAGGACGGCGAGCAGGGCAAACCAGGCGAAGCCGCGGCCATGGTTCCGGTTTTTGGCGGTCCCGGAACTGATTTCGGAACCCACCATCCGGCCCAGGAAGGGGGCGGCGATACCGATGGCGATCACGACCCAAATCCAGAGATCGGCCACCCACGTGATGTCGGCGCGCAGCCAGCGTTCCGAAAAGGGGAGGAGGAGGCGGATGCCGTAAGTGTTCGTCCAGTCGAGAGCTAGGTGGGAGGCGACGGCGACCAGGGCGGCCGCGAAAGCGCCCGGCCAGGCGACGGGCTTACGGCCTATCAGGCGGACCAGGGCGACGGCGGCGAGGGCCATCAGCGGGGCGAGCAGGAAGGAATGTGTGAGATGGCGGTGGTAGTTGAGGTAGGTGAGGCTGCCACCGGCAGCGGAGACGCCGTCGGCATCGGGGATATTGGCGGCCACCAACATGATGGCGGTGGCACGCGGGCTCCACTTGCCCGGGCCGACCCTGCTGAGGAACAGGCCAATTGCCGTATGGGTGAGATTGTCCATGAAGAGGGGGCCGGAATACCTATTGTAGAGGGAAACCTGAGGCAGGAAGTGCGGAGTGAGGAATGGGGACGGCTACGACCCGTCCCCGTTACAGAACAAGATTAAGCGACCTTGCGCAGGGGCACCGCGAGGCGCAGACTCTGACGCTCCCTTACGGGATCCAAGGCGCCCATCGCGCCGCGGCGGACGGTGCCCCCGAAATACTCGTCGAGCGGATACAGTGCGTAGGGTTGAAGTTCGGAGAAGGCACGGCCAAGCAGCCTCTCAATCCGGTAAATGGCGTGGAAGAAGTTTCCACGATCCATATTGATGCGCCGGGCGCAGAGTTGCCAGTCCGCCCCCAACAAGAAGTAATAGCGGAAGAGCCTGTGATCGTCATCAGTCAGGACACGGCGGCTTACCAGACAGAAGTCGGCCATGTATTCTTCCTGCTTGCGGGAGTAGACGCGGCGTCCCCCAACCCCGGCGCAGAACTCCCAGGAAACGGTCCCGAAGGGAGCTCCGTTCTGTGCGCAATCGCGAAAACGCGCGAGGCACGCCCGGAAGATCCTCCGGAAGACACAATTGCAGGGCGAAGATTTCTTCTTATAAACGAGTCGCGTTCCGTTGCCCTGGCAAAACTTACAGGATTCGGCTGCCATACCGATCGTGTTCGATCGATCC